>JBKPDO010000217.1:0-16141 GCA_046727955.1 bacterium
CTCGGTGGCGGCCCGCTCGGTGGCGGCCCGGCGGGTGGCGGCCCGGCGGGCGCTGGCCCACCTGCCGGCGGTGGCTCACCTGCCGGCGGCTTGCGACCTGGACCGCGGGAGGGCCGCCACGGCATGCGTCGCTTGGCCTGATGGCGAGCGGCTCGGCTCGGGATGGGTCCCTGGCTGCGCTCGCCGGCCGCGCCGTAGGCATCGGCCGGCGCCGGCGCCGGCCCCGGTGGCCCAGGATGCTCGGACCCCGGCGCCGGCGGCGGCATCGGGCCGGGCGGAGGCTGCGGCGTCTCCACGTGGAACGCCTCCCCCACGTCGTCGAACGGTGGCCCATACGGCTGGCCCGGTCCTGGGGCCGCCCACGGCCCTCCGCCAGGGGGCGGAGGCGGCGGGTCGGCGTCAGGCTGGAACGGGTCGACGTAGTCGCGGCGCGGATCGAACGAGGAAGGGGGCGGCCCAAAGAGGTCGTCCAGCCCTAAGGAGTCCTCCTCCGAGGCGAACGGGTCCGCCCGCGACTCGAAGAGCGGCCGCCCGAACGGGTCGCGCAACGGCGGACGAGGCTGGAAGGGGTCGTCGTCCTCGCGGAACGGGTCGTACGGCCAGCCCTCCTCCATGGGAGCGTCCCCGTCGTGCCGCTCCGGGCTCAACGTGCACCTCCCCGCGCGGCCAGCGTCGCCAGCTTGAGATCGGTCGTGGTGGTGTCGTCGAGGGCGACCGGCGCCGCCGGCGGCGCCGCCCTGGTCGGCCGCGCCAGGGTAGCCAGCGTCGTCAGCAGCAGCAGGCCCTCGATCAGGAGGTACACCAGGCGGCGCTGCTGGCCGTCGCGGCGCACCTCGAGCGCACCCCCGGCTCTGTCCGGCAACTTGAAGCCCTGGGCCCAGCCGAACACGGTGGTCGGAGAGAGCGGGGTGCCGTCGAGCGAGGCCCGCCACTCCTTGCCGGCGGGCACCGGCAGCATCAAGGTCGCCGGTCCCGGCGCCGGGACACCGCCGGCGGCCCGGGCCGGCAGCTTGGCGCCGGCGCGGCCGCTGAACACCGCCTCGACCCCGGGCACGCCGGCGGGCGCCGTCCCGGTCAGCACGCCGCGGGGATTGGCTGGCGGCTGATCCGCCAGCAGCCACGCCGTCGGCGCGGTGACCGGCGCCTGGAACAGCCCGGCCTGGTCGGTCGGCCGCGAGCGCAGCTCCTGCTGCCTGGCCACCAGGTCGACCAGCCGGCTGTCGCCCGGACCCGAGCGGACCGCCACGTAACCGATGCCGAACAGCTCGAGCATGGAACCGGCCTGGTGGGTCCGCGCCTCGACGATGTCGGTGACCACCGATCCGAGCGCGCGGGTGGCCGGGTCGGCAGCCGGCCGGCCCGAGTCGATCAGCGTGCGCCCGTCAGGGCCGGTCACGGCGAAGCTGACGCCCCCGCCCTCGCGGCTGGCCAGCCACAGCACCCGGCCCTGCCCCTGCCGCACGGTGGCCGGCAGGGAGGGGCTGCGCACCGCGTGCAGTGGGGTCCAGGAGCCGCGCACCAGGAAGCCGGCGACCAGCAGCCCGGTGGCGACCGCCAGCAGCCCTAGGACCGCGGCGCCCAGCCGGCGCAGGCTCAGGCTCGGCTGCCGCAGCGCCTGGCCGAGGCCGGCCACGGCCAGGCCGGCGGCGGCGGCCCAAGCGACCGCGCCGGGCACCAGCAGGCCGGCCGGCCACTCGCGGGCGACCGCCAGCGTCAGGCCGTGGACCTGCAAGGTGGCGGCCACGCAGGCGCCGAGCAGCGCGACCAGCAGCCAGAAGGTCTTCCGCCTGGCGGCGGGCGGCGCGAAGAACAGCGCGGCCAGCGCCAGCGCTGGGTACAGCGGGCCGATCAGCATGCCGTCGAGGCCCGAGCCGCCTGGCAGGCCCGGCCCGCCGGGCCGGAGCTGCAGCAGGTCGGCAAAGCTCGGCGATGCCGACGCGGTGCCTCCCGAGCGCAGGGCGGCGCCGCTCAGAAGCTGGCCGGTCCAGGGGAAGAGCAGCAGCAGCGCGCCCAGGTAGCCGGCCCCCAGCAGCACCGCCTGCCGGACGGCCAGCGCGCGGCCAGCGCGGTCGCGCAGCAGTGCGGCGACGCTGGCCAGGGCCACCACCGCCAGGAACACCACCGCCGCCGGTGGGTACATGGCGGTCGCCAAGGCGGCGAGCACCAGGAAGCGCACGGCGGGGCGCCACGGCTCGCGCGGCTGGTCGCGCCTGAAGGTGAGCACCACCTGGGCGAGCGCGGGCGGCGCCAGCACCAGGAAGGACAGCTCGCCGAGGCGCCCCTGGGCGAGCGCGCCGACGGCCAGCGGGGAGCTGGCGTACAGCAGGCTGGCGACGGCGCGAGCCGCCAGCGACGGCACCACCACGCGGAGCGCCCGCGTGCAGGTGGCGGCCGCCAGCGGCAGGGCGAGCCACAGCAGCAGCTTCTGCGCCAGCAGCGCCTTGTTGAGCGTGAAGGTCGCCAGACCGCCGAGCACGGCGAGCGAGGGCGGCGACGGCGCGGCTGAGCCCAGGCCGATCTGGTGGTAGGCAGCGGCGAATTCGCGCAGCAGGTCACGGCCGGCCGGCGGGAACACCGCGAGCGCCCCGCCGGCGATCGCCGGGGCGGTCAGCAGGGAGCGCAATGAGATCACCATCAGCAGGGCGAACCCGGCGACGGAGAAGGCGACCGGGTGGCCGGCGATGACGCGGCCGATCTGCGCCCCCGGCGCGGGCATGTCCTGCTCCTCGGCGTTCGGCGCCTCGGCGACGTGCTCGCCGACCTCGCCGTAGACCAGCTCGAGCATGCCGCGCAGCATCGCGCGCAGCGGCTGGCCGCCGGGCGCGCGCAGCTCCGCGAGCTGGGAGTCGTCGATCCTGCGGCGGCCCTGCAGGCGCCGCCGGTGGACGAGCGTGACGGGCAGCTCCTTCACGTTCCAGCCCCATGCCCACAGGATCTGCAGCGCGTCCCCTGGGCGGCCGGTGAGCGTCAGGCCGAGCGCCCGGAACGCTCCGCCGACCACCGCGAGCAGGAACGCCAGCGGCAGCCGCCGGAACGAGACCGCCTTGAGCAGGGCGGCCATGGTGTGCCGCTCGCTCAGGTAGCGCGAGTGGTTGACGGCGCGGCTCCTGCGGGCGCGCGTGGAGGCGGCGGCGAAGTGGCGCACGCGGGCGCTCGGGACCACCAGCACGCGACCGCCCTGCAGGTGCGTGCGCCAGCACAGGTCGAGGTCGTCGCGAAAGGCCGGCATGCGCTCGTCGAAGCCGCCGACCTGCAGCAGGGCACTCCGCCGGACCAGCATGCCGGCGGTGTTGACGAAGAACGTCTCCCGCACCTGGTCGTGCTGGCCCTGGTCGATCTCGTCGTCCTCGATGGGCGAGACCGCACGGCCGGTGCGGTCAACCGACCAGCCGACCTCCTGCAGGCGGTCGGGATTGGACCAGGAGACCAGCTTGGGTCCGAGGATCTGGGCCCCCGGGCGGGACCCGGCCTCGGCCAGCAGGCGCTCGAGCGCGTCGGGCTCGGGGGCCGAGTCGTCGTGCAGCAGCCACACCCACTCCATGCCGGCCGCGCGCTGGTCGCGCAGCGCTGACGTCACCGCCCGGCCGAACTGCCCGCGCACGGCGAGCACGGCGTCCTCGCCCAGCCGAGAGCGGGCCCAGTCGGCGCTGCCGTCGGTGGAGCCGGTGTCGACGACGATGACGTCGTCGATCGGACGGGTCTGCTTGGCAAGCCCGCGGAACGTCTCCCGCAGGAATGCACGTCCGTTGTGGCAGACGACGACGGCAATCACGCGGGGCTCGTTGCTCGGCACGACCTTCCTCTCGATGCGGCCCCTGGGGGAGAGCCGTGGAAAGGCCCGTAGGGTTACCACCTCCCACGGGCTTGCGCATGCTAACACGCCTACCGTGGAGCAAAGAAAAAATCGGGGTCCGCGTGGACCCCGGTAGACCTACCGGCGGCGCCGGTCGCCAGCCGCGCTCGGCGGGCTCATGAGCGAGGCCAGCACCAGGGGGCCACGCGGCGGAGCAGAGCCGGGCGCAGCCCCCGGTGAATACGGGACGCCCCTGGTCAGAGCGGTTGACGCTGGGGGACCTGAGCAGGGACGCCCGTGGGGAAGATCAGGAGGCGCACTTCTTCAGGCGGCGGCGCTCACGCTCGCTCATCCCACCCCAGATGCCAAACCGCTCGTCGTTGGCAAGGGCGTACTCGAGACATTCGACTTGGACGACGCAGGTCTGGCAGATTCGCTTGGCTGCGCGGGTGGAGCCACCCTTCTCGGGGAAAAAGCAGTCGGCGTCCCTGCCACGGCAGGCGGCCCGCTCGTACCAGGGCTGCGGCTCGATACGTAATACCGTGGTCGTGGTCATCGCTCCTCCCTCACTGCCAGCCAATGGGCAGTCGGTACGTGCGAGCACAACGCTCCGAACTGCACCACGGTAATTACATCGGTGAGATTCTGGAAGACCTTGAGTGGAACGGGCTGAATCGCATCGGTCTTTTTACGCAGCCAGAGCGCAAGTCCTCATAAACGCGTAGTCCTCTAGCGACTTACAGTACTCCTAGACTTTACAGTACTCTTAGACCTCATCAGCCTGTTAAGCAACGAATCGGTTAGTCTCCCCGAACCGCGCGGCCGCCCTCGACCAGCGCCTGCGCGACCGCGGTGCGGCGGTCGCTCCCGCAGACGAGCACGACGGCCGCCGCTCGTTAGCCAATGCGCTCTATTGCGCTTTCTGTAAGGCGGAGAGCCCGCTACCCTGGAGCCCCGCCCCTACCGCACACCAAGAAAGAGGGCGCCCATGCTCGTCGCGCTTGCCGGCGGCGTCGGCGCGGCAAGGTTCCTGCGCGGGCTGATCCGCGTCCACCCTCCCGCCGAGCTCATGGTCATCGGCAATACTGGTGACGACCTGCGCGTGCACGGCCTGGCGGTCTCGCCCGACCTGGACTCGGTCGCCTACACCCTCGCCGGCCTGGCCGACGAGGAGCGCGGCTGGGGCCTCGCTGGCGAGACCTGGAACGTCCTGGGGGCCCTGGAGCGGCTGGGTGAGCCGGCGTGGTTCGCGCTTGGCGACCGTGACATCGCAACCCACCTGCTGCGCACACGGCTGCTGGCCGATGGCGCCAGCTTGAGCGAGGCCACCGCGGAGCTGCACGGCCGCCTGGGCGTGCCGGTCAGGGTGGTGCCCATGAGCGACCAGCCGGTGGAGACCAGGGTCCAGGTCCAAGGCCCGGACGGTCCCGAGGACCTGGGCTTCCAGGAGTACTGGGTGGCGCGCCAGGCGCGCGACCCGGTGCTGCGCATCACCTTCGCGGGGATCGAGCGGGCGCGGCCGGCGCCAGGGCTGCTCGACGCGATCGCCGCGGCCGAGGGCGTCATCCTGTGCCCCTCCAACCCGGTGGTGTCGATCGCGCCCATCCTGGCCGTGCCTGGCATCCGCGCCGCTGTCCAGAACGCGGCCTGCCGCACCGTGGCGGTCACGCCGATCATTGGCGGCGCCCCCGTCCGCGGCATGGCGGACAAGCTCCTGCCCGCGTGGGGGGTCGAGGTCTCCGCACGGGGCGTGGCCAGCATGTACAGCGGGCTGGCCGACGCCTTCGTGCTCGACCAGGTGGACGCCGCGCAGGCGCGGGACGTTGCCGAGCTGGGCATGGACGCGGTGGTGGCACCGACGCTGATGCGCAGCGTCGAGGACGCCGCCGCCCTGGCCAAGGTCGCCCTGGACGCTCTGGCGGGACCAAGCGGCCGACCTTGGGTGAACGGGGTGGCCACGGGGTGAGCGGCCTCGAGGTCGTCCCGCTCGCCGGGCTGCCCGAGATCCGGCCGGGCGACGACCTCGCGCGACTGCTGCTCCAGGCGGTCCGCGCCGCCGGGCTCCAGCTTGCCGACGGAGACGTGCTCGCGCTGACCTCCAAAGTGGTGGCGAAGGCCGAGGGCCGCCTGGTCCCCCTACCGGCCGACCCCGCCGGGCGGGAGCGGGTGCGCAGCGAAGCGGTGGCGGCCGAGACCGTGCGCGTGGTGGCGCGCCGCGGCCCGACGGTCATCGCCGAGACCAGGTACGGGCTGGTCGGGGCCAACGCGCTGATCGACGCCTCCAACGCCGGCGGCGACGCGCTGGTGCTCCTGCCGGAGGACCCGGACAGGTCCGCGGCGCGCCTGCGCGCCGCGCTTGCCGACCTCGGTGGGCACGACGTCGCCGTGGTCATAACCGACACCCTGGGGCGGCCCTGGCGGCGTGGCCAGACCGACGTGGCGGTTGGTCTGGCCGGCATGGGCGCGCTGGAGGACTATCGCGGGCGGCGGGATGCCGACGGGCGAGTGCTCGAGGTCACCGAGGTCGCCGTGCCGGATGAGGTCGCGGCCGCCGCCGACCTGGTCAAGCGCAAGCTCGCCCGCGTGCCGGCCGCGCTGCTGCGCGGAGTGCCGCGGCCCGACGGCGAGGGTCGCGCCCAGGACCTGGTCCGGCCGCCCGCCGAGGACCTGTTCCGCACCGGCTCGAGCGCCCTTGACCTGGTGGCCTTCCTCGAGGGCCGGCGTACCCGCCGGCGTTTCCTGAGCGACCCCGTCGAGCCGGCGGCCGTCGAGCGTGCGGTGCTGGCGGCGATGACCGCGCCGTTCCCCCACCACACCCGCCCGTTCCGGGTGGTGACGGTGAGCTCGGGCGATGGGCGCAAGCGCTACCTCGCCGCGATGGAGGCGGCCTGGCGCGAGGACCTGGCCGGTGACGGCGCACCGGCGGAGGTGGTCGAGCGCCGGCTGGCCCGTTCCTGGGCTCTGCTCGGCAGCGCGCCGGTGCTGCTTGTGCCATGCCTTGTGGAGGGCCACCAGCAGTTCTACCCGGACGAGCGCCGGCGGGCGGCGGAGGCTGCCATGTTCGAGCTGGCCGCTGGCGGCGCGGTGCAGACGCTTCTGCTCGCCCTGCACGCCCAAGGGCTCGGCGGCGCCTGGATCTCGTCCAGCCTGTTCTGCCAGGAGGTCGCCGCCCGCGCCCTCGGCCTCCCCGAGGGGTGGCGGCCGCTCGGCTCGGTCGCTGCCGGCCTCCCCGACCCCGGCGACCAGCCCCACCCGCGCCCACCGCTCCACGCGGACGAGCTGTTCCTGCGCCGCTGACGCTTCCGCCGGGGCGCCGGGGCGCCAGGCGCCAGGGCGCCAGGGTGCCGGTTTCGGACCCTACACGCGGATCGCGCCGGGCGGGAGATGCACGCCCGGGGCGACGCGCACGCCGCCGGCGAGCAGGTTGCCCTCCTCGATCACCGCGCCGTCTCCGAGGATCGCCCCGTCACTGACCACCGCACCCGAGCCGACCACTACGTCCGCGCCGACGATCGAATCGGACACCTTGGCCCCGCGCTCGATCCGCGAGCCGGTCAGCAGCACCGAGCGCTCCACCCTGGCGCCGCCGGCCACCGTCGTCCTCGGGCCGAGCACCGAGGGCCCGAACACGCGCCCCTCCGACTCCACCTGCGCGTCCGGGCCGACCAGCACCGGACCGCGCAGCACGGCTCCCTCCTGGATTTCCGCGGTGTCCGCGAACCACTGGCTGCGCCCGCGCTCAGTGCCGCCGACCGGCAAGTTGAGTCGCCCCTCGAGCAGGTCCGCCTGGGCGGACAGGTAGGCGATGGGCGTGCCCAGGTCGCGCCAGTACCCCCGGACCTCGTGGCCGTAAACCGGCGCGCCGGAGCCGAGCAACGAGGGGAAGAGGTTGCGCTCGAACGAGGACGGCTGGCCGGCCGGGACGTGATCGAGCACCGACGGCTCCAGCACGTACACGCCGGCGTTGATCAGGTCGGTGACCCATGCCTCCTCGGCGCTTGGCTTCTCCAGGAAGGCCTGCACGCGGCCGTCGACGTCGACCGGGACCAGGCCGAAGGCACTCGGGTCAGGCACCCGCACCAGCGCCAGCGTGGCGGCCGCGCTCCGCTCGCGGTGCAGCGCGACGATCTGCCGGAAATCGAGGTCCACGAGGATGTCGCCGTTGAGCACGAGGAAGGTGCCGTCCAGCAGGTGAGCGAGGCGCTTGACCGCCCCGGAGGTGCCCATCGGCGTGTCCTCGGAGGAGAGCACCACCTCGACGCCGAGCTTGCGGGCGGCGGGGATGAGCTCGTCGAATGCCTCCGGCAGGTACATCGTCGAGAGCACCACGTCGGTGAACCCGTCCGCGGCGAGCTGCCGCAGGGTGTGGAGCAGGAAGGGCTCGTTGGCGAACGGAATCAGCGGCTTGGGCCTGGTACTGGTGAGCGGTCGCAGGCGGGTGCCAAAGCCCCCGGCAAGGATGACAGCTTGCAACGTCGCACTCCTTGGTAACGCCATATCGGATGTTCTTGCTGGCACACTACACGCCCTTAGCCCTCGTTCCATGTGGGGGGAGCGAGCTCCCCCCACGGCGCGCGCTCCGCGCGCCGGGCAGATAGATCCATGTGGGGGGAGCGAGCTCCCCCCACGGCCCCCCAAGAGCGGCTGTGCCATTGCCGCCGGGGTCGATAAGAGCGGCTGTGCCATGGGTCACCGTGGTCGATCGGCTTTTGTGAGCATGTCCGAGTCTACGGTGCGGCACGGCGGTAGGCGGCGGCGGTGAGGGCGGCGCAACGGTTCCACGTGAAACCTGCGGCACGCACCATGCCTCGCTGGACGAGGGCCACACGCTCACCGGAATCGCCCACCAGCTTGCCGATCGCGACCGCGAGCGCGTCGGCGTCGCCGGGCTCGACCAGCAGGGCCGCGTCGCCAGCCAGCTCTGGCAGCGACCCGCCCGTGGTGGTCACCACCGGCGTGCCACAGGCCATCGCCTCCAGCACCGGCAGGCCGAAGCCTTCGTAATGGCTCGGATAGGCGAAGAGGTCCGCCCCGGTGAACAGGGCTGCCTTGTCGGCCTCGGGCACGTAGCCGGCCAGCAGGATCCGGTCACTCATCCCGCTGGCGGCGACCGCCTCGGCAACGGCTCCCGCCCCCCAGCCCGCCAGTCCGGCCAGCACCAGGGTGTGCGGCAGCTCGCCCGCTACCGCCGCGAACGCCCGCACCAGCGTGGGCAGGTCCTTGCGCGGCTCGAGCGTGCCGAGGCCCAGCAGGTAGGGTCCGTCCAGGCCGAGGCGCCGGCGCAGCTCCGCCACGGCCTGCTCGGAGGTGGGACGAAGGTCGGTGCCGAGCGGCGTGACGTCGATGCGCCCGGCGTCGACTCCCAGGTGGGTCGTCAGGTCGCGCGCGGTGGTGGCCGAAACGCACAGTACCCGCTCGGCCGCGGCCACCGCTCTTCGCATAGCCCAGCGGAAGAAGCGCACCTTGCCGGGCTCGTGCCACTCCGGATGGGTCAGCAGCGTCAGGTCGTGGACGGTGACGACCCGCGGCAGCCTGGCGTGGCGCGGCAGCTCGTAGTGCACCCCGTGCAGCAGGTCGGCGCCGGTCCTGCGCGCGGCCCGGCCTGCGCGCAGGTAGGTCCAGGCGATGCGCGCGGGGCGGCCCAGCCGGGCCGCGCGCACCAGACGCAGCTCCAGCCCGGGCGCGGCCAGCGCCGGCGCCGACCCAGGGGCGACGAACACCTCGAGCTCGACCTCGCCCCGCAGCGCCAGGGCGGCCAGCATGCGGGCGGCGTACACCCCGGCGCCGGTCAGCCTGGCTGGCACCGCCGTGGCGTCCACCGCCACCTTCACCGCAGCACCTCCTGGTAGGCGGCCCAGGTGGCGGCGGCCGTGGCGGGCCAGCTGAAGGCGGCGGCGCGACGCGGGCCTGCCGTGGCCAGGCGCGCGCGCAGCTCGCCGTCGCCGACCAGCTCGACCAGCCCCTTAGCGATGTCGCTCACCTCGACCGGGTCGACCAGCAGGGCAGCGTCCCCGGCCACCTCGGGCAGGCTCGAGCGGTCGCTGGTGAGCACCGGTGTGCCGTGGGCCATCGCCTCTAGCACCGGCAGGCCGAAGCCCTCGTACAGGCTGGGGTAGGCGAGCCCGTCGGCGATGGCGTAGAGCCCCTGCAGGGTGGTCTCATCGACCGGCCCGGCCAGGACCGCGCGCACCGGCGCTCGGCTGTTCCGAGGCGGCAGCGCCCTGCCCCAGCCGGCCGGCCCGACCACGACCAGGTGGTGCTCGGGCAGCTCCACGCCGGCTTCGGCGAAGGCCGCCAGCAGCCGCGTCAGGTTCTTGCGCGGCTCCAGCGTGCCGACGGCCAGCAGGAACGGCCCGCGCACGCCGAGCCGCTCCAGCAGCCGCCGCGCGGGCACGAGGTCCAGCGGGTCGGGCGGCGGCTCCGCCGCGAGCGGGGTCACTGTGACGCGATCCGGCTCGAGGCCGTACATGTCGGCGAGGTCGCGCGCGGTGGCGGCCGAGGGGACCAGCACCCGTGCGGCCTCGCGGACCGCGATCCAGGTGGCGCGCTCGTGGAAGCGCCGGCCGCCGCGGGGGTACGCCTCGGGGAAATGCCGGAAGGCGACGTCGTGGATGGTGGCGACCAGGGGGCGGCCACGTGCCGGCGGCACGGCAGCGCTGGTCGCGTGGACCAGGTCCAGCCCGTCGAGCAGGTCGGCCGGCAGTCGTGGCCGGCGCAGCTCGACCCAGGCGCGGGTGGCGAGCCGGCCGGGCCAGGCGAGACGGCGCGCGCCCTCCCGCGGCAGGCCGACGGCGGCGACCTGCTCGGCCGTGTGCCTGGCGACCAGCCAGCGCACGGCTCCATGGGACGACATCGCCCGCGGCTCGAGGTGGCGGACCAGCGCGCCGACATAGCGCCCGATCCCCCCCGGCACGGGAGCGAAGAGCTGCTCGGCGACCACGCCGACCCGCGGGCCCCCGCCCCCGGCGGCCATCCCGTCACCGCTCCCGGCGGTCATCCGGCCGCCGCCCGGCGATAGGCCTCGAGCGTCGCGCCGGCGCACGCCTGCCAGGTGAAGCGCGCGGCGTGGGCGCGGCGGGCGGCGCGGGCGCGCTCGCCACCATCGTCCTCCACCGCCTTGGCCAGCGCGCTCGCCAGGGCGCTGGCGTCGGCCGGGTCGACCAGCTCGGC
Organism: bacterium; assembly: GCA_046727955.1. Classification (GTDB taxonomy): domain Bacteria; phylum Actinomycetota; class CALGFH01; order CALGFH01; family CALGFH01; genus DASVXQ01. The sequence continues at coordinate 10,964 of JBKPDO010000217.1, forward strand.
CTGGTCGCCGAGCACCTCGACGAGCGCCGGCACGCTCGCCGCGACCACCGGAGTGCCGCAGGCGAGCGCCTCGAGCGCGGGCAGGCCGAAGCCCTCGTACCAGGAAGGGAAGGCGAGCGCCGCCGCACCCGCGACCACCCGCGCCAGGTCCTCGGTGGCGAGGTAACCGGGTGCGTGGACAGCGCCATCAGGCAGCCCGGCGAGGTCCGGCTCCTCTCCCCAGCCGGGCGGGCCGACCAGCACCAGCGGCGGCGCGGCGGGGGCATGCTCGCGCAGCTCGCGGTACGCCGCGGCCAGCGTCCCCAGGTTCTTGCGCGGCTCCCGGCTGCCCACGAAGAGCAGGTAGCGCTCTGGCAGGCGGCGGGTGGCGAGCCAGGCGGCGTTGGGTCGCCGCGCGTCCAGCCACTCCGGCCCCACCCCCAGCGGGGTCACCACCACCCGCGCCGGCTCGAGGAGGTAGGTCTCGCGCACCTCGTCCGCGACCGCGGCGGTTGGAGTGCAGACCACCGCGCCGCGTCGCAGCCCCCTTGGCACCAGCGTGCGGTAGCGCGCCGACGCGCTCGACACCATCCGCGGATAGCGCAGGTAGGTGAGGTCGTGGATGGTCACGACCAGGCCAGCGCGGCGTGCCGGCGGGGCGACGAAGTTGGTGCCGTGGAACACCTCCACCCCTCCGGCCAGCCACTCAACCGGCGGCCAGTCGGTCCGCGCCCACCCGGCCTGCAACAGCCGCGCCGGAAGGCGCCGGCGGCCGAACCGGACGGCCGGATCGGCTACTACCGCCGCTGAGACGGCCGCCTCGAGGTCGCCGACGCCGCGCCAGGTGAACGGCACCAGCCACAGCTCGTCCGGACCCTCGTGAGCGGCCAAGCCCTCCAGCAGGCCGGCCACGTAGCGACCGACCCCCGTCCTTGGCCCGAGTAGCGGCGTGGCGTCGAGTCCCACCCTCATCGCCGCGCCGCGACCCTCCGGGAGATGGCCGTGCGGACGATGGAAGCGGCGCCGCGCACCACCAGGGCAGCGATGACCAGCGGCAGCAGTGCGATACGCGGGTCTCGCGCGTAGCGGCGGCGGTAGAAGCGCAGCGTGCTGCGGTGGTGGTTGAGCACGTTGCGGTATGGGACGCTGCGGGTCGAGGCCCCGCCGATGTGGTCCACGGTGGCGCGCGGCTCGAACACCACTCGCCAGCCGGCCCTGGTGAGCCGCAGGCAGAGGTCCATGTCCTCGAAGTACATGAAGTAGGAGGGATCGAACCCAGCAACCTCGTCCCAGGCCGAGCGGCGCAGCAGCATGCATGCCCCTGAGACCCAGTCGACCGCGGCCGGCTTGGAGCGGTCGAGGCCGGCCAGATGGTAGCGCCGCGTGGCCGGGTTGCCCGGCCACACCGAGCCGAGCAGGGCGTGCAGGCCACCGACGAGCAGCGACGGAAAGCGGCGCCCGGTCGGGTAGTCGGAGCCGTCCAGGTTGCGCAGGCGCGGGCCGATGCAGCCGATCGCCGGCTCCGCCTCGGCCGTGGCCAGCAGGCGCGCGAGCGAACCGGGCTGCAGGCGCGTGTCGGGGTTGGCGATCAGCAGCCAGGGCGCGGAGGCCTCGGCCGCGCCCCGGTTGACCGCCCGGGAGTAACCGAGGTTGCGCTGATTCTCGATTACCTTGACGCCGAGCGAGCGCGCCACGCCGGTCGAGTCGTCGCGCGAGGCGTTGTCCACCACGACGATCTCGAGCTCGTGCGGCGCCGCGGCCTCGGGCAGGGAGTCGAAACAGCCGGGCAGGTCGTCGGCGCTCTCATAGGTCACCAGCACGACGGCGATCGCGGCCGGCGGCGGCACGGCAGAGGACTCTGGCACGGCGGGAACGGGCTCCCTTCGGAACTGAGGCGTTGTCGCGGCAATCCTAAACCCCGCCCGACCGCGAGGGGGCCACCCTCCCCGGCTACCCCCAGAGGTCGCCGCGGGTCTCGTCGAGGAAGGCGCGCAGCGCCTCGTCCCATGGCCGCAACGCCGGCACGCCGACCAGGCGCGCGAGCCGGTTGTCCAGCGGCGACCAGGCCGGCCGCCGGGCCGACCGCGGGAACTCGGCGGTGGTGGCGGGCTGCACCCTCTCCGGGTCCTGCCCGGTGCCGGCCAGGATCGCGCGGGCGAGCTCGTACCGGGAGGCGCTGCCGCCGCCGCTCAGGTGGTAGGTGCCGTGCTGGCCGGTGCGGACCAGCGCACGCACGGCCCTGACCAGCTCCGCCGACCAGGTCGGGCTGCTGACCTGGTCCGCCACCACCCGGAAGACGGGCCGCGCGGCGGCGTGCCGCAGGAACGTCTCGACGAAGCCGCTGCCCACCCTGCCGTACACCGACGAGGTGCGGACCACGTAGTGGCGGCTCCAGACGTCGCGCAGCACCCGCTCCCCCGCCAGCTTCGAGCGGCCGTAGACGCTCAGCGGGGCGGTGACGTCGTACTCCCCGTAGCCGTCGGGACGGCCGGCCCGCGCCTGCCCGTCGAAGACGTAGTCGGTCGACAGGTGGACCAGCTCGGCGTCCACCTCCCGGCACGCCAGCGCCAGATGGCGGGGGCCCAGACAATTGTCGCGGAAGGCGCGGTCCGGATCGGACTCGCAGCCGTCCACGTCGGTCCAGGCCGCCGCGTTCAGCACCAGGTCCGGCTCCAGCTCGGCGATGGTCGCCGCGACCGCCGGCCAGTCGCCGACGTCGAGCTCGGCGTGGCCAAGCCCGACGACCTCTTTGGCGTCGGCGAACGCCCGCACCAGGTCGCTGCCGACCTTGCCACCGGCGCCGGCGACCAGGACCCGCACGGCTACGTCCCCGCCGCCGAGCCGGGCGTGCCAGGCGTGGCCGGGCGCGGCCGCGCCTGCCGGCCGTGGTCGAGCGTGCGCGAGGCGCCAGGCGGCTTCAGCGGCCGCCACCACGCCTCGTTGGCCTGGTACCACGCGATCGTCTCGGCGAGCCCGGACTCGAAATCGTGCGCCGGCTCCCAGCCCAGCTCCCGCGCCTTGCTCGCGTCCAGCGAGTAGCGCCAGTCGTGGCCGGGCCGGTCGTCGACGTACTCGATCATCTCGTCGCCCGCGCCGAAGGCCGCCAGGATGCGGCGGGTCAGGTCCAGGTTCGAGATCTCGTTGTCCGCGCCGACGTTGTAGATGTGCGCGCTGGCGCCACGCCGCAGCACCAGGTCGATCGCGACGCAGTGGTCGCGCACGTAGAGCCAGTCGCGGATGTTGCCGCCGCTGCCGTACAGCGGCACCTTCCTGCCGTCGAGCAGGTTGGTGACGAACAGCGGGATCACCTTCTCCGGGAGCTGGTAGGGCCCGTAGTTGTTGGTGCACCGGGTCACCACCACGTCGAGCTTGTAGGTAGTCGCGTAGGCGAGGGCGATCAGCGTGCCGCTGGCCTTCCCGGCGGAGTAGGGCGAGGACGGCTCCAGCCGGTCTTCCTCGGAGAACGAGCCCTCGGCGATGGCGCCGTACTCCTCGTCGGTCCCCACCTGGAGGAAGCGGGTCACGCCCGTGCGGCGCGCCGCCTCGGCCAGCGTCATCACCCCGAGCGCGTTGGTGGTGATTGCCTCGAGCGGCGCCACGATGGAGCGGTCGACGTGGGTCTCGGCCGCGAAGTTCACCACCACGTCGTGGCCCGGCAGGACCTCGGCCAGGAGCGCTCCGTCGCAGATGTCACCGTGCACGAAGCGGTAGCGCGGGCTCGCCTCCAGGTCGGCGACGCTAGCCAGGTTGCCCGCGTAGGTGAGCTTGTCGAAGTTGGTCACCTCGGCATCCGGGTCAGCGGCCAGCAGGTGGCGCACGTAGTTGGAGCCGATGAAACCCGCTCCCCCGGTCACGAAGAACCGCATGCTCTGCCTCCAAGGAGCGGCTCGCGCGAGCCCTCCTGCCCGTCCGAAGGTCCAACATAGATCCTCATAGATCCTCGCGAGAGCCTACAGGCTCAGTGGCCGCGCCACTCAGATCTGGCGAAGGCCAAAGAGCACGCGCTCGAGCAGGGCGAGGTCCGGGCGGTCGCCGATCTGGGCAGGGCGGTGCACCGTGACCAGGCCCTCGTCGGCCATGTCGGCCACCACCACGCGGGCGACGCCGAGCGGCACCTCCAGCCGCGCGGCGACCTCCGCGACCGACTGCACGTCGCGGCACAGTCGCGCGATCGCGCGCCGCTCGTAGCTCAGATTCGAGCTCAGCTCCCCCTGCGAGGTGGTGGAGACGAGCGCCTCGACCTCCAGATCTTCGTGGCGCGGCCGGGCCCGGCCCCCTGTGATGGCGTAGGGGCGAACCACCGGGCCCGGCGTCAGCCGGCTGAAGCTCTGAGGGTCGTCGTCGCTCATCTCGGTAACGATGCCTGCAGTTCCGCACGTAACTGCGGGGTGAGCACGTCGCCCGCCCGCGCGACCAGCAGCGCCATCTCATAGCCGACCAGGCCGACGTCGCACGAGGGCGCCGCCAGCACGGCCAGGCACGAGCCGTCGCCGATGGTCATCACGAACATGAAGCCATGCTCCATCTCCACGACCGTCTGGTGGACCTCGCCGGCGTCCAGCAGCCGCGCCGCGCCTGCCGTCAGGCTGGACACGCCGGAGGCGACCGCCGAGAGCTGGTCGGCCCGGCCGCGGTCCAGCCGCTCGGAGACCGCGATGAGCAAGCCATCGGAGGACACCACGATGGCGTGCGCCACCCCAGGGGTACCCCGCACGAAGGTATTGACCAGCCAGTTGAGGTTCTGCGCATCCTTGCTGAGCGGGGTCATCGTTGCTCCTTGGCACCATCGGGCCGAGGCCAGCTCGGCTCGTCGGGTGCTCCGCCCTGGCCCGCCTGATAGGTGAAGGTGTCGGATCCGGCGGCCATGCGGCGCCCGCGCTCCAAGCCGCTGCGGTAGCTGGACAGCATCGCCCGGATGTCGTCGGGTGAGCGGGACGGCCTGTTGCTGGGTTGCTGCGGCCGCTGCTCGGACCAGGTCTGCTGGGTGGGGGTGGGGGTGGTCGCGATCCCGGGCGCGAGGTTGGCGCGCGGCACGCGGCGGGGCAGGCCGGTCGAGGTGAGCCGCGGCGGGCTCGGTGGCGCCTCGCGCCCCTGCACCGGGCCGGCGCCGGGCGCACCGTACGGCTGGCGCGATGCGGCGTAGGGGCCGGGCGGACCCTCCTGCGCCTGTCTCTTATACACATCTCCGAGCCCACGAGA
>JBKPDO010000218.1:0-22247 GCA_046727955.1 bacterium
ACAGTCCTTGAACCTTGGGGGGGGGAGCTCGCCCCCCCCACGCCCCCCAAGAGCGCCTGTGCCCCGCCTCCGCTGATCCCGCAATTACAGCAGGGGAAGGTAGCGCTTGCGCTCGAAGGGCGAGACGTAGCGCTGGTACGCCTCCCAGTCTCGGCGCTTGTTGCGCAGGAAGTACTCGAACACGTGCTCGCCAAGGGCCTCGGCGACCAGCTCGGAGGACTCCATGGCGGCCAGGGCCTCGTGCAGGTCCACCGGGAGCGGCTGGATGCCGGCGGCGCGCCGCTCCGCCTCGGTCATCTCGTCGATGTTGTCGCCCGCCTCGGGCGGCAGCGGGTACTCCGCCTCGACGCCCTTCATGCCGGCGGCCAGCAACACGGCGAACGCCAGGTAGGGGTTGGCCGCCGGGTCTGGCAGGCGCACCTCGACGTCCACCCGGTCGGAGCGGTAGCCGCCGACTCGCACCATCGCCGAGCGGTTGCGCTGCGCCCAGCACATGCGGGTGGGCGCGTCGAAGCCGGGAACGAGGCGTTTGTACGAGTTGATCCACTGGTTGGTCACGGCGGTGTACTCGCGCGCGTGCACCAGCAGGCCCGAGATGAAGCAGCGCGCGGTCTTGGAGAGGTCGGCCTCCTGCCCCGGGTCGTGGAAGGCGTTGCGGTCGCCCTCGTACAACGCGATGTGGGTGTCCATGCCGGAGCCCTCGACCGTCTGCGACGGCTTGGGCATGAAGGTGGCGTGCAGCCCGCGCTCGAGCGCGGCCTCTTTGACCACCAGCCGGCAGGTCATGACGTTGTCGGCCATGGCTAGCGCGTCCGCCTCGCGCAGGTCGATCTCGTGCTGGCTCGGGGCGATCTCGTGGTGGGACTGCATCACCGAGATGCCCATGCGCTCCAGCATGGCGATGGCGACCTGCCGGAAGTCCTGCGACAGGTCGAGCGCGGTCTGGTCGAAGAACGAGCCGGAGTCCAGCGGGCGCACGCTGTCGGCGCTGGGGAACAGGAAGAACTCCATCTCGGGCTGGACGTACACGGTGAAGCCGCCGTTGGCCGCCCGCTCGAGGTTGCGGCGCAGCACCCAGCGGGGGTCGCCGTCGAACGGCTCGCCCTCGGTGGTCAGCACGTCGCAGAACATCCTGGCCACGCCGCCGGCGTCGGCCCGCCCCGGCAGGACCTGGAAGGTGCTCGGGTCCGGCCGGGCGACCATGTCGGCCTCCTGGACCCGGGCGTAGCCCTCGATGGCGGAGCCGTCGAAGGTCATGCCCTGCTCGAAGGCGTCCTCGAGCTCGGCCGGGGTGATCGCGAACGACTTGAGGAACCCGAGCACATCCGTGAACCACAGCCGGATGAAGCGGATGTCGCGCTCCTCGACCATCCGCAGGACGTACTCGCGCTGCTTGTCCATTTCCTCGGAACTCCAGGTCGGCATCGGGGGGCCATGCTACTTGCGCGGATGGGCGATCAGAAAGCTCATCGGCACTTGGGCGCGGTTGCTATCGTGGTTCTCGGCGGCCTCCCCAGTGAGCATGGCACAGGCGCTCTTGCTGCGCGGGCGACCATGGCACAGGCGCTCTTGGGGGGCCGTGGGGGGAGCGAGCTCCCCCCACAATGGATCAAGGGCTGCGGTAGGGAGCACCGGCGGGACGTAGCCCGAAGGGGGTGGTGCCGCGTGGAGCGGTTGCGGCTGGCCGCGGTGCAGATCAACCCGGTCGTCGGGGACGTCGACGGCAACGTCGAGCGCATCCTCGGCGCCTACCGCGAGGCGTCGGAGCGGGGCGCTCACCTGGTGGTCTTCACCGAGCTGGCGGTCACCGGCTACCCACCGGAGGACCTCGTCTTCAAGCCCAGCTTCCTGACCGCCAGCCGCGACGGGGTCGAGCGGGTCGCCGCCGGCGTCGGCGAAGCCGCGGCGGTGGTCGGCTTCGTCGACCGTACCCACGCCGGACCGGCCAACGCGGCCGCGCTCTGCCACCGGGGCCGGGTGCTGGCCGTCTACCACAAGGTGCTGCTCCCCAACTACGGCGTCTTCGACGAGGAGCGCTACTTCGTCCCCGGCAACCAGGTGCTGCTGGCCTCCTTCGGCGCCGTCCAGGTCGCGGTTACCATCTGCGAGGACCTGTGGTTCCCGTGGGGGCCCATGGCGACGGCCACCGCCGCCGGCGCCGAGGTGGTGGTGTGCCTGAACGGCTCGCCCTACCGGTACCCCAAGCGCGACCAGCTCGGGCCGATGCTCGCCACCCGCGCCGCCGATTACGGTGCCCACCTGCTCTGGGTCAACCAGGTCGGCGGGCAGGACGAGCTGGTGTTCGAGGGCCAGAGCGTCTACTTCGACCCGCAGGGCCACATCCGGGCGCGGGCGGCGGCGTTCGAGGAGGACCTGCTGCTGGTCGACCTGATCCTGGAGGAGGGCGCCACCGCCCGCCTGGCCGACCGGCCCCGCCGTACCCCCGCCGCCAGCCCACATCCCGACCTGGAGGTGCGCCGGGTCCACGTGACCGACGAGCTGCCCGACCCCGGCCCGCCGGTGGAGCCGCGGCTCGGCCCGGTCCTGCCGGTCGAGGAGGAGGTCTACCGGGCGTTGGTGTTGGCGACCCGCGACTACGTGACCAAGAACGGCTTCCAGCGCGTGCTGGTGGGGCTCTCGGGCGGGATCGACTCGAGCCTGGTCGCCACCATCGCCGCCGATGCGCTCGGCCGCCAGCGCGTCACCGCCGTGGCCATGCCGTCGGACTATTCCACCGAGGGGAGCCTGCGCGACGCCCGCGCGCTCGCTCGCAACCTCGGCATCGAGCTGCTCACGCTGCCGATCCACGAGCCGGTCGAAGGGTTCCTGGCGGCGCTGAAGGAGCCCTTTGCGGGCACCGAACCGGGGATCGCGGAGGAGAACGTCCAGGCCCGCGCGCGCGGCACGCTGCTGATGAGCCTGTCGAACAAGTTCGGCCATCTGGTGCTCGCGACCGGCAACAAGTCGGAGCTGGCGGTGGGCTACAGCACTCTCTACGGGGACATGGCCGGCGGCTTCTCGGTCATCCGCGACGTGCCGAAGACGCTGGTGTACGCGCTGGCGCGCTGGCGCAACGAGCTGGGGGTAGTGATCCCACAGGCGGTGCTGGACAAGCCGCCGTCGGCCGAGCTGCGGCCGGGCCAGCTCGACACCGACTCGCTGCCGCCCTACGAGGTGCTCGACCCCATCCTCCAGCGCTATATCGAGGACGACGCCAGCGTGGAGGAGATCATCGCCCTGGGCTTCGACCGCGGCACGGTAGAGCGCGTGGTCCGCCTGGTCGACGGGGCCGAGTACAAGCGCCGCCAGGCCGCTCCCGGCCCGAAGGTCACCGGCCGCTCCTTTGGCAAGGATCGCCGCCTGCCCATCACCAACCGCTTCCACGGCGTCGTGGCCCCGGCGAGGTAACCACTCGGGCGGGGCCGGCCGGGTTGCCGCAGGGCACGGCCTCGTCGTCGCGGTCGCCGCCGTCACCCTGGCCCTGCCCGCGTTCCGCGCCTACGACGCCCGCCGCCGGCCATCGCCCGTGGCACACTAAGGACGACCAGAAGACCCGTTTCCGCGGGCTTCAAGGCGAATTGCACAGGAGGCCGCCATGCCGGTCACGATCCACGACCTCGCAGCGTGGAAGGCGCGCGGAGAGCGGTTCATCATGCTTACCGCCTACGACGCGCTGACCGCCCGGGTGCTCGACGAGGCAGGGGTGCCGCTGCTGCTCGTCGGCGACTCGCTCGGCAACAACGTCCTCGGCTACGACTCCACCATCCCCGTCACCATGGAGGAATCCCTGGTGTTCACGGCGGCGGTGGCCAGGGGCGCCAGGAACCCCATGATCGTCGGGGACCTGCCGTTCGGCTCCTACCAGGCATCGGCCGAGGACGCCGTGCGCAACGCTGCCCGGCTCGTCAAGGTCGGGGCGAACGCCGTCAAGCTCGAGGGCGGCAGGCGCTCGGTCGAGGCGGTGCGCAAGATCAGCGCCGCGGGGGTGCCGGTGATGGGGCACCTCGGGCTCACTCCGCAGTCGGTCAACGCCTTCGGCGGCTTCCGCGTGCAGGGCCGTGGCGAGCAGGGAGACGCGCTGCTCGCGGACGCGCTCGCCCTGCAGGACGCGGGCTGCTTCTCGGTCGTGCTCGAGGCCATCCCGGCGGAGCTGGCCGAGCGGGTCACCAAGGCGCTCGAGATCGCCACCATCGGCATCGGCGCCGGACCGCACTGCGACGGCCAGGTGCTGGTCATCACCGACCTGCTCGGGCTCACCCCCGACCCCACGCCACGCTTCGTAAAGCGCTATGCCGACCTGCGGGGGACCATCGCCGAGGCGGCCCAGCGCTTCGCCAAGGACGTGGCCGAGGGCCACTACCCCGCCCCAGAGCACCAATACCACTAAGGTGACGCGCGACGACGGGGCCTCTCCTGGAACGCCGCGCAAGACCGGACCTACGTTGCGGCCGCGCCGAGAAGCCTCTGAAAGGCGTCGAGCGCAGCGGGGATGCGCGGTCCATACCAGGTGAGGGCGCGCCCGTCCACCAAGTGGACGCGCGCGCCGGACCAGCCCGCGACCTCCTCGGCGTCAGCGGACCCGAACGGGTAGGGCTCCGAGGGCAGCAGCACCGCGTCGGGGGCGAGTGCCGCCACGGCGGCGGGCTCGAGCCGGGGGTAGCGGCCGGCGGGGTCGTCGAGGACAGGCTCGCCGCCGGCGAGTGCCAGCAGGTCGGCCGCGTAGGTCGACCGCCCCACCCACATCCAGGGATCACGCCACACCGCGCAGGCGTAGCGGGTCGGCGCTCGACGCCCGTCGCGGCGCCGCTCCGCTCCGGCCAGCGCGGCCCGCAGGCGGGCGTCGAGCCCGTCCGCGTGAGGCAGGTCGCCGACCGCCGCCGCCAGGGCGCGCAGCTCGTCGACCGCGCCGGCCACGGTCAGCGGCGCGGTCACGTACACCGAGACCCCCGCCGCCTGCAGCCGTTCCACGTCGATCCTGCGGTTCTCTTCGGCGTTGGCCACCACCAGGTCGGGCTCCAGCGCGCGGACGGCCGCCAGGTCCGGGTTCTTGGTACCGCGGACCTTGGGCAGCCCGGCGACCACCTCGGCCGGCTCGGCGCACCAGTCGGTCACGCCCACCAGCCGCTCCTGCACCCCTGCGGCGACCAGCCACTCGGTGAGCGAGGGCACCAGGCTGACCACGCGCTCCACCCGCTCGGGCAGGCCGACCATCCGCCCGAGCGCGTCGTCCACGTGGCGCATCAGCATCAGCGGTCGGACCGTAACGTGCGAAAATCGCCCTCTTCGTAGCGGGCGAGCACGAACACCAGGTCGGCGAGGCGGTTCAGGTAGCGGACCGACTCGCGGTCGGCCAGCCCGCCGTTGCGCTCGAGCGCGACCGTGCGGCGTTCCGCCCGCCGCACCACCGCGCGCGCGAAGTCCAGGAACGCCGAGCCCTGGTCCTCACCGGGCACGATGAACTCCTCGGGCATACGGATCCTGGCGGTGTACTCGTCGATCAGCGTCTCGAGACCGTCGACCATCTCGGCCGTCACCTTGGTCAGCCCTGGCTGGAGCTTGTGCACGTTGCGCGGCGCCGTGGCGAGCTCGGAGCCGACCACGAACAGCTCGCGCTGCAGGCGCAGCACCAAGTCGGCGAGGACGCGGTCGGCGATCACCGCCCGTGCCATGCCAAGCGCGGCCACGGCCTCGTCCACCGCACCATAGGACTCGGTACGCAGGTCGGACTTGTCGACCCGCCCGCCGTACAGCAGGCCCGTGGTGCCGTCGTCGCCGCCGCGGGTATAGATCCTGGTCACGATGGCGCCCCGAACCCCGTGCCCGCGGCGCTGGGGGTCACACGCTGGCGCCGCTCCTGGCTCAGCCGGGTGAGCCGCACGCCGGCGTTGATCCGGTAGCGCCGGTTGACGCCCAAGACCACAGCGGTGAAGCCCTCGAGCTGGCGTGCCAGGCGCAGCGGCCCGGCGTCGATCCCGCGGCACCCGGGGATCTGATCGGCGAGCTGGACCACCAGCTCCCTGGCGTCGGGGTCGTCGCCAGCCACCGGCACGTCGGTGTCCACCTCGCGGTCGAGGTCGGCGAGCAGCCGCGGCGGGGCGTAGTGAAAGCCGGCGGTGACCCGCGCGCGAGGCAGCAGGGCCTGCGCCTGCTCGGCCGCGCTCCCCTCCGGGACGTCGAGCATGTAGGCGCCGCGCTCGTCCCAGCCGAGCGGGTTGATCACGCTGACCACGATCTTGTCGCCGGTGGCCTCGGCCAGGCTGGGCAGCATCGCCGCCTGGCCCCCGAAGGGGCAGACCAGGAAGACCACCTCGGCGTCGGCGGCCGCGTCGGCGTTGACGACTCCGGTGACCGGCAGGTCGCGTCCGGCGAGCAGCTTGGTGACGACCGATTGGGCGCGGTCGGCGTTGCGCGACCCGAGCAGGACCCGGTGCCCCGCGACGGCGAAACGCAGGGCGAGCCCGCGGCCCTGCGGGCCGGTGCCCGCGAGCACTCCGACAGTTTGGGTGAGCCGCTCCGCCAACAGATGCCTCCTTCGCGCCACGTCCCGTCCCCGCGAGGCTACCCGAATCCAAGCTGGGAAAAGATATCCACTCGTCGGTGAGCGGGCGGACCAGCAGCTCGACGCGGACGAGGGCAGTGGCGCGGGGGCCGTCAGCTGGGCGGGACCAGCGCGGCGGTCGTGAGTGTGCCTGGGGGCAGGCGGGCGGCGGGACCGAGGACGCTGCCGGTGACCGTAGCCCGCTTGCCCACGATGGCACCAGGGCCGACGACGGTGCGGGTCACGGTCGCGCCGGCCTCGACCCTGCTGCCGGCGTCGAGCACTACCGGCCCGGCCAGCAGCGCGCCCGGCTCCAGCACCGCTCCCGCCGCCAGGAACACCGGCCCAGACCCGATGGCCAGCGCACTCGGCCGCTCTCCTGCCGGACCCTCCGCGATGGCGCCCTCCGCTGCGAGGCCCTCCACCTGGTCCCCGCGCAGCAGGCGGCCAGGTGGGAGCGGGTAGGGCCAGCGGCCACGCAGCAGGCCGGCGGAGACCGCCAGGAAGCGGCCGAGCGTCCCGGCGTCGGCCCAGGGGCCGTGCATCGGCGCGCCGAGCAGCGCGCCCCGGCGCCAGCACGGCTCAAGCACCGCGTGCAGCAGCTCCGAATAGCCCGGGTCCACCCCGTCCAGGACCGAGGCGCGCAGCGCATAGACCCCCGCAGCCGTCCAGGCGCCGTCCGGGTCTGGCAGCGTCCGGTCGCCTTCCAGACGGAACAGGGGTGGCATACGGCCGGCGCCCAGGCCCATCACCACCACTGGCGCTTCGGTGTGCGCGACCGCCGCGGCCAGCATCGCCAGGTCCGCCGGGTCGACGACGTGATCCGCGCAGGTCACCAGCACCGTCTCGTCGCGGTCGCCGAGCAGCCTGGCGCGGCGCGCGGCGACCAGCCCGCCACCCGTGCCGAGCAGCACTGGCTCGCGCGCCACCTCGATGCCCGGCCGCCCGGCCAGGTACGTCTCGATCGCGCTGGCGCCGTGGTGAACGTTGACCACCACCCGCTCGGCTCCCGCCTTCTCCAGCGCCGCGCAGGCCAGCTCCAGCAGCGGCCGGCCCGCCGGCGACAGCAGCGGCTTCGGGACCGCCCGGGTGAGCGGCGCCAGGCGGCTGCCCGGCCCGGCGGCCAGGCAGAACCCGATCACCGTGCGGGGGCCCTCAAAGGGGCCCCTCAGGAGTCGCCGCCGGCGGGCACGGCAATGAACCAGTCGTCGGGCACCTGGTAGCGGGTGCCTTCGGCGGTCTCCTCCACCAGCACGTCCGAGGGGAGGCTCGCCAGACCCATCAGCCCCAGCACCCCCTTGTGGGCGGCCTCGGACAGGGAGACCGTTCCGGACGGCCCGCCGGCCTGGTAGTCGTTGCCCTCCCGCAGGCCCACGGTGTGAGTGAGCTGCTCGACCCGCTCGGGTCCAACCGCCCGCCGCAGCTCGGCGAGGTCGGCCGCCGGCAGCTCCAGCCAGGTCGGCCCGACCTCGAAGGCGTCCTGGAACCCCTCGCTGACGAGCCGGAGCAGGACAGTGATCCGAACCGCGGGCGGGACGGCGTGATTGTCGGAAAAGTCCATGACGCTCCTGATTCTGATGACGAACGGACACCAGTGCGGTATGCCACCACGGCAGCACCAGAAGCTGCACCTGGCAATCCTCTTACCCGCCCGGGGTGTGCGGCCAATCCCGCGACTGTGGCGCGGCTGTGGAGGGGTCTTATCGAGGCGGGTGCAGGGGGAGTCGGTCTGTAAGCCGGCTTCTGTTCCCCGGAGGTCCGGGGCGGCGACCATCCATCTGGGACCGGCGTTGCCGCCGGCCTCGTGCGGCCCACCAGGGGGCTCGACCGGGCAAGCCTCCTCCGGTCGCCTGCGCGACCGGTACACCCCCTACTTGGCCTTGCTCCGGGTGGGGTTTGCCTAGCCGACCGGTCACCCGGCCGCTGGTGCGCTCTTACCACACCGTTTCACCCTTGCCGCCGGCCGCAGCGCACGAGCCGTTGCGGGCCGGAGGCGGTCTGCTCTCTGTGGCACTTTCCTGCGGGTCACCCCGACTGGCCGTTGGCCAGCACCCTGCCCTGCGGAGGCCGGACTTTCCTCGATCCTTGTGAAGCAGGACCGCGGCCGCCCAACCGGCTCCCCCTGCTCAACCATTTTGCCAGGTGCATACTGGAGACGACAGTTCCCTAGAGCGAGGTCGTCGTGGTCCCAGCGCTCGCCATCCTTTTCATCCTCGTCCCTCTCGCCGAGCTTGCGGTGATCATCGTGGTCGGCAAGAGCATCGGCGTGCTCGCCACCCTGCTCCTGCTGCTCGCCTTCAGCCTGTTCGGCGCCTGGCTGGCCCGGCGGGAGGGGCTGGCCGCCTGGCGGCGCTTCGAGCTCTCGCTGGCCGAGGGGCGCGTGCCGACGCAGGAGGTCGCCGACGGGGCGATGATCCTGCTCGCCGGAGCGCTGCTGCTCATCCCCGGTTTCCTGACCGACCTCATCGGGCTTGTGCTGCTGGTGCCGGCCAACCGGGTCCTGGCGCGCCGCTGGGTGCCGGCCCTCGCCAGGCGCCGTGCCGTGCGCCGCGCGCGCATCACCGTGTCCGAGCCCCGCAGCGGGTCCCGCAGCGGGTCGACCAAGGTCATATGGGGAACCCCCGAGCTGAACGAGCGCCCCCGCCCGGGGAAGCCTCCACAGTAGCCTGGCTCCTTCTCACCCGGGCCCCACACCAGGATCAGCTGGCCGCACTGGCGCGTGTGACGATCGGCGGGGTGCCAGCGGACACCAGCGACGCTCCATGTGGGCGGCCACCGGAGCCGTTGGTGTCCGCTGACAGCCCATTGCCGACAGACTAGGATGGGCGGCGCCAAATCGGCTTGGATGCGGGCGGGTAGGGAAGAAGACGTGCCTGATGGGAGGCATGCGGTCATGGGTGAGGAGTCGCGGGTGCCACCGGAGATCAACGCCAGCGTGGCGCACCCTGCGCGGGTCTACGACTACTGGCTCGGCGGCAAGGACAACTACCCCGCCGACCGGGAGGCGGCCGAGCAGGCCATCGAGGCCATGCCCAACATCGCCCTGTTCGCGCGCACCAACCGGGCGTTCCTGCGCCGGGCCGTGCGCTTCCTGGCCGCCGAGGCGGGCATCCGGCAGTTCCTCGACATTGGCACCGGCCTGCCGACCAGCCCCAACGTCCATCAGGTCGCCCAGCAGATCGCGCCGGCCTCCCGCGTCGTCTACGTCGACAACGACCCGATCGTGCTGGTCCACGCCCGCGCCCTGCTGACCAGCAGCCCCGAGGGAGCGACCGACTACCTCGAAGAGGATGTGCGCGACCCGGACAAGATCCTCCAGGCGGCAGCGCGGACCTTGGACTTTGACCGGCCGGTGGCGGTGATGGTGCTGGCGACCCTGCAGCTGGTCCGGGACGAAGACGACCCCTACGGCATCTTGGCGCGGCTGGTGGACGCGGTGTCCTCGGGCAGCTACCTGGCGATCTCCCATCCGGCCAAGGACGTCCAGGTCGAGGGGGCGGCCGAGGCCGGGGCGCGGCTCGGCCGGCTCCAGGTCGGTGGGCTGCACCTGCGGACCCGCGCCGAGGTGGCCCGGTTCTTCGAGGGCTTGGAGCTGGTGGAGCCTGGCCTGGTCCAGCCGCAGCGGTGGCGGCCCGATCCGGGCGAGAAGGGTCCCGCTGGCGAGGTAACCATCTGGTGCGGCGTGGCGCGCAAGCCATGACCGACCGGCCACCGTCCACGGTGGGCGGGGAGGCCGCTGATGGCGGCACTGGGGCCGCGCTTGCCACCCTGGCGAGGGAGACCGCTTCAGGCCTGCCGTCGTCAGCCGAGCTTGCCCTGCACGGGGCTGGTGGGCCGGGGCGCTCGTCCGACCGGCGCGGTCGGCCGCCGAACTCGACCCTGGCGGTCCATCGCCTCGTTGGCCAGAGCGTCGGCGCGGCGGTTGCGCTCCCGGGGCACGTGCTGCCAGGTGACCCGCTGGAAGCCCCTCGCCAGCCGGCGGACCTCCGCCGCCAGCGGCAGCAGGCCCTCGTGCTTGACCTTCCAGCGGCCGAGCTGCTGGTTGATCACCAGCTGCGAGTCGGAGCGGACCACCACCCGCCGCGCGCCGAGCTCGCGGGCGCGCTCCAGCGCGGCGATAACCCCCTGGTACTCGGCCACGTTGTTGGTCGCCCAGCCGATCCCTTCCGACAGCTCGGCGAGGACGGCGCCGTCCCGGTCGGTGACCACCACGCCGTAGCCGGCGGGGCCCGGGTTGCCGCGCGCCCCGCCATCGGTCCAGACCATGACTTCGTCAATACGGCCGGTCACTCGATCACCAGGATCCGGCGGCAGTTCTCGCAGCGCTTGATGCGCTCGGGCGGCAGGGCACGCAGCGCGTTGAGCTCCACTGGCGAGAGCGAGACCCGGCAGCCCTGGCAGGTGTTGCCGACCAGCGCGGCCGCCCCGACCCCGCCCAGCCTGGCGCGGAGCTGCTCGTAGAGGGTGAGCAGCTGCGGGTCGATCTTCGGCTCCAGGGCGGCGCGCGCCGCCCGCTGCGCCCGTAGCTCGCGGTCGATCTCAGCCAGCGCCGCGTCGCGCGCCTTGACGACCTCGGCCTGCTCACTGCTCAGGCTCTCGCGCCGGCTAGCCAGCTCGGCCAGCTCGGCCTCCAGGGTCTCGTGCCGCTCCATGCGCTCGAGCAGATCGTCCTCGAGCGCCGACTTGCGCCGCTGCAGGGCGGCCACCTCCTCCTGGATCGCGGTCAGCTCCTTGGGGCTGGTCACCCGGCCGGAGATGGCCCGCGCCTCCTCACTCGCGGCCTTGCTGCGGACCATTTCCACGTCGTCCTCGAGGCGGGCCTGCTCGCGGCTGAGGGTGGCCAGCTCGCCCTGGCGCTCGGCGGTGAGCTGGTCGATCGCACCGAGGTTGACGGCCAGCTCGGCCAGGCGGGCATGCTCGGGCAGCGACTCGCGGCGGTGGTTCAAGCGGTCGGCAGCCGAGTCGTGGGCTTGTAGCTCGAGCAGTGTTCGCTGCTGGTCAAGGGGCGCGTCCAAGGGTTCTCAGGTCCTCGCGGTTGCTCGTCGGTGCCGGCGTGGTCCGCCGGCTCTCCTACCCTACCGTGTCCGCGCCAGCTACTTCTCGGCCCGCTCCCGCTCGGCCGCCTGATCCGCCGGGATCGAGTGCAGCCTGCGGTCGTCCGAGGTGAGGCACTGTCCGGTGGCGAGGTCGAACTGCCAGCCGTGCATCCGGCAGGTGAGCACTCCGTCCTCGACCACCCCGAACTGCGACAGGTCGGCCTTGAGGTGCGGGCAGCGGCGCTGGACCAGGTAGCCGTCCATCTCGATCAGCTCCTGCACTGGCGCCAGCTCCGAGTACCAGCCCTCGGCATACTGGATCCGCTCGGGCGACAGGCCCTTGAACCAGTTGTAGATGTACTCGTTGAAGGGGCCCTCGCGGCTGGCGACGAAGCGGCAGGACAGGAACAGCTCGTTCACCCAGTCCTCGTGGTGCCGCAGGATGCACGTTTCCACCAGGGGCCGCTCGATGCGGAAGCGGTAGCGGCAGGGCTCGCCCTTCCAGGCGTCGACCCGGCGGTCCAGGAAATCGACCAGGATCTGCTCGTCGTCCTGGTCGGCGTCGACGATGTCGAGCCGCACGCGGCCGTTCACCCCGGCGCAGGTCAGGTCTGCCTGCGCCAGCAGCGGCTCCCACCAGGCCTTGAGCGCGCCGGTCAGGTCGTCGACCTGCTCGCGCGGCCAGGTGGCCTTGCGGCGCTCGATCTCTGGCAGCATGCGGTGCTGGTAGGCCTCGAGATAGGCGCGCTTGTCGCCGAAGATGGCCTCGACCGCGTTCTCCGACGGGTGACGGACCACGCAGCCTCTATCGGCGATGGTGGCCACGCTGCCCGGCAGCAGCAGGCGCCCGCTGTCGATGCCGTGCTCGGCGAGGTACTCCAGGAACACGGTCTGGTCGGGGAAGGTATTCGAGGGGTCACGGTAGAAGTCGTTAAGGTCGAACAGCTCAGGGTCCAGGAAGCAGGGCGGGCCGGCTGAGGGGAACACGAACGACGCGCCGATCTCCTCGACGTAGCGCTTGGCCCGGGCCATCTCGTTCTGGCGCTTCTTGCGACCCAGGTTCTGCTTCATCCGGATCGGGAAGTCGTACACCATCGGGTACCAGATGGCGCCGGAGAACTGCAGGAAGAGACCGTCGAGCTGGCCGAAGGCGCGCAGCGGCTCGAGATCGATCGGCCGCGAATCGTTCTGGTTGAAGATCCTGGTGCGGCCGTCGTCCACCGCCAGCCCGGAGTCGCCGATCGGCCCGTCGGTCGGCGCGACCAGGGCCATGATCATGATCCGCAGCCCGTCCAGCTCCACCGGCTCGGCGCTGCGGGGCTTGACGAAGCGCTGGAACCCGAGGCCGCGCAGCTCCCGCTCGAGCTGGTCGATCGGGTATTCGGGCAGCAGCACGACCGCGTCCTTGTCGACGTGGTCGCGCAGGAAGTCCGGGTCGAAATGATCGTGGTGCAGGTGCGAGACGTACAGGTAGTCCGGATGGGAGATCGCCTCGACGTCGATCTCCTGGTTGCTCGGGAAGGGGAACCACGAGGCGAAGAACGCCGTGTTGAACCACGGATCGCAGAGGATCGTGCCGTGATCGGTCTCGATGTACAGGCCAGCTTGTCCGAGGAAGGTTACCCGCATATGGCTCTTGATCCTGAGGTCTGGTTAGAGGCGCCGGACGGCTGCCCCCGTGCGCTCGACAGTAAACACCACTCAGGAAGCCCAGGGTGAGACGGGGTCACCTGGCGCGCGATCAGTACGCTCTGGCGACCAGCACGGTGTGCCGCGCCGGGGCGCCGTCCACCAGGCAGGTCGAGGCGGGCGGGTCCTCGCTCAGGATGGCGCGGATGGAGGCGCCGGTGCCGTCCCCGAGCGCCTCCTCGCACGCCTCCGAGCCGCACCAGGACATCAGGAAGAAGCCGCCCTCACCGATCCGCTCGCGCAGCTCTTCCAGGTTGTCCACCCGGTAGGTGTGGCTCTCGCGGAATTCGAGCGACTCCGCGTGCAGGCCGCGCTGCATCTCGTCCAGCAGCTCGCGGACGGCACGAACCGCGCCGTCCATCGGCACCGGGCGCTTGGAGCGGTCGTCGCGGCGGACCAGGGTCGTCTGCCCGGCGGCGAGCTCGCGCTCCCCCAGCTCGATGCGGACCGGCACGCCCTTGAGCTCCCAGTCGACCGAGCGGCGACCGAACGACAGATGGGTGTGACTGTCCACGTGGGCGCGCACGCCCTCGGCACGCAGCTCCTCGGCCAGCTTGTCGGCAACCCGCACTGGCTCGCCCTCGCCGAGCGCGAGCAGCACCACCTGGTGCGGGGCGATCAGGGGCGGCAGCCGCAGGCCGTGGTCGTCGCCGTGGACCATGATCATCGCCCCGAGCATGCGCATCGAGGACCCCCAGGAGGTGGTGGCCACGTGCTCACGCGTGCCCTCGGCCGACAGGTAGGTGATGTCGAAGGCGCGCGCGAAGTTGTGGCCGAGGTTGTGGCTGGTGCCCATCTGCAGCGCCTTGCCGTCGCGCATCAGCCCCTCGCAGGTGAAGGTGCGGTCGGCGCCGGCGAAGCGCTCCTTGGCGGACTTCTCGCCGGTCACCACCGACACCGCCAGGGTCTCCTCCATGAAGGCACGGTAGACCTCGAGCATCTGCATGGTCTCGGCCTGCGCCTCCTCGTAGGTGGCATGGGCGGTGTGGCCCTCCTGCCAGAGGAACTCCGACGTGCGCAGGAACAGCCGTGGGCGCATCTCCCAGCGCACCACGTTGCACCACTGGTTGATGAGCAGCGGCAGGTCGCGGTAGCCCTGAATCCACTTGGCGAAGAAGTGATTGATCACCGTCTCCGAGGTGGGCCGCACCACCAGTGGCTCGGCGAGCTGCTCACCGCCGCCGTAGGTGACCACCGCCAGCTCGGGCGAGAAGCCCTCGACGTGCTCGGCCTCCTTCTCGAGGAAGCTCATGGGGATGAACAGGGGGAAGTAGGCGTTCTGCACGCCGGTGGCCTTGATGCGGCGGTCCATGTCGGCCTGCATCAGCTCCCAGATGGCCCAACCCCACGGTCGCACGACCATGCTCCCCCGCGCGGGGCCGTTCTCGGCCAGCTCGGCGCGAGCGACGACGTCCTGGTACCACTGGGGGAAGTCCTCCCCCTGGGGAGTGAGCACGGCCTGACTGGCCACGGCTGGAGCGCCTCCTCGGTGTGGGATTAGCCCCGGGCGTTCCCGAGGCGATGCACAGCGAGCCTACCCGGCCCGCCAGAGGGCGAGCAACGCGATTCCCCCTAGACGGGCGCCTGGATCGCGTGTGGCTCTAGAACAGAGCGGTGGTGAGGTCGCGGCGGTAGCGGCGGGAGAGGGGGTGGTCGTCGCCGAGGAGGCGGAAGACGTCCAGCATCAGCTCGCGGGCGCGCTCGCGCCGCTCGCCGGGGCCCTCACGGACGGCGGCCAGTAGCTCCGCAAGGGCCCGGTCGGGCTCGCCGTCGGTCGCCTGCCGCGCCGCCGCCGCGAACGACGAGCCGGGGTCGGCCGCCGCCAGCGCGAGCCGGGCACGGGCAAGCGTCTCGAGCGTCTCCGGGTCCTGCTCGACCGGCCTCAGCACCTCCACCGCCTCGCGAGCGTCGCCCCGATCCAGCGCCAGCCGCGCAAGCCCGACCCTGGCGGCCACGTTGTCCTGGTCGCCCTCGAGGATCTGGCGGTAGCGGGCCTCGGCGGTGTCGGGGTCGAGGTCGGCGGCCTCCGCGGCGGCCCGGTCGGCCTCACTCGGCAGGAGCGCCTCGATGAACTGCTCGACCACCGGCGCGGGCTGGGCACCGACGAACTCGTCGACCAGCCGGCCGTCGACCACCGCCTTGACCGCCGGGATCCCCTGGATCCCAAAGGCCTGGGCGAGCTGGGGCGCCTGGTCGACGTCGACGCGCGCCAGCTCCACCTCTCCCTTGTGCGCCAGCACCGCGCGCTCCAGCATCGGCCCGAGCGCCCGGCACGGCGCGCACCACTCCGCCCAGAAGTCCACCACTACCGGGACCTGGTAGGAACGCTGTACGACCTTGGCCTCGAAGTCGGCCTCGGTCACGTCGTACACAAGCTCATTACTCATATCGTCTTGGTACGCCTCCAGGCCTCCCGGCCGCAACCTGCCGCGGCGGGTCGCGCGCTCACGCAGTGCGAGCACGCCCTGGAGCCCCTGGTCCATGCGCTGGAGCAGATGGGTGGGATCCTCATTGGCGAGGGGTCACTCACCAGGACCACTCGGCGCTGTCATGACGTGAGCCGAGGTCGGGCACGCCCGGGGTCGGGCTGGAAGGCGGGCACGTCGCTGGCGACCACCCGGTTGGCGAGCACGCCGAGCCCCTCCACCTCGAGCTCCACTTCGTCGCCCGGGGTGAGATAGGGGTACTTGTCGCTGCCGTGCACCAGCGCCAGTTCGAGGATGCAGCCGGTGCCACAGGTCCCGGAGCCGAGCACGTCGCCGCGCCGCACCGGAGCCGCCTCGGCGGCGTAGGCGACCATCTCGGCGAAGCTCCACCACAGCGTGTCCAGGTTGGAGCGGGTGTACTCGACGCCGTTGACGCGCGCGACCATGACGGCATGCGGCACCTCACGCAGGCCTTGCGGCGCGAACTCGTCCCTGGTGACCAGGTAGGGGCCGAGCGAGGTGGCGAAGTCCTTGCCCTTCACCGGGCCCAGGGAGAGCTGCATCTCGCGGCGCTGCACGTCCCGGGCGGACCAGTCGTTCATGATCGTGAAGCCCGCGACCAGCCCGTCGGCCTCGTCGATGCGGACGTCACGCCCATCTACGCCGAGCACGCAGGCGACCTCGACCTCGTAGTCCAGCTCGGCCGAGCGCGGCGGCGCGGCCACCGGCTGGCCCGGCCCCACGATCGAGGCGGGGTCGGAGAAGTAGAACACCGGCAGCTCGTACCAGTCGGGATGCATCTCCAGCCCGCGGCGCGCGCGGGCGGTGCGCACGTGCTGCTCGAAGGCGTAGAAGTCGCGGACAGAGGGCGGGTCGGCGACAGGCGCGAGCAGGACCGCGCCCGCCAGCGGCAGCGGCTCGGCGACGGGCGGAGGCCGCTCGTCGGGCTGCCGCACGGCGCGCATGGCCAGGTCGAGCACGGCTTCCGTGCCGGCCCGCCCCTCGCCCGGCGCCACCGGCACGATCAGATCGCCGTCCAGGTATCCGACCTGGACGCCGGCCGCGGTGGCGTAGCGCACGACCTTCATGGCCTGACGATAACCTAGCGCCGGTCAAGTAGGCGGCGCAGCCTGCAGCGCCAGACCATATGTGCAGCTCCTGGCCTTGCGCGCCGCCCCGGTGGCCACCCGATCACCTCAAACCGGCTACTTGACCGACGCGCTAGCGGGGACGGCCGGGGCTCGTGTAACACTCAAAGCATGATCGTCCTGCCATGCCAGTCGTGAGGGCGCGCAGTGCTGCTGTACCGGCGCCCGCGACCCGCCGCTCCGCCACGGTTCCCGCCATGAGCAAGCCGATCGTGTGCTTCGTATCGTCGCGTTTGGGCGAGGCCGACGGAGTGTCCGTCGCCGCGGCGGCCTGGGAGGCGGCGTTTCGTCGCCTCGGCTTCGCGGTGCGCACCGTGGCCGGCGCCGGCGCCGCCGACCGCCTGGTGCCCGGCCTGGCCCTAGGCGCCGACGTGCCGCCGGCGCCCGAGGAGCTCGAGGCCGCCATCGAGGGGGCGGACCTGGTCGTTGTCGAGAACATCTGTTCGCTGCCGCTGAACCGGGGCGCGGCCGAGGTGGTGGCCCGCCGCCTGGCGGGCCGGCGCGCGATCCTGCACCACCACGACCTTCCGTGGCAGCGATCGGGCTTCGACGACCTCGGGCCGTGGCCGCCCGACGACCCGAGCTGGCGGCACGTGACCATCAACGAGCTGAGTCGCCGGGAGCTGGCCCAGCGGGGCATCGAGGCGACGACCGTCTACAACGCCGTGCTGCCGCCGGTGCCCGGGGACGGCAAGCGCGCCCGCGACCGGCTCGACCTTGCCCCTGACGAGCTCCTGCTGCTGCAGCCCACGCGCGCGATCGCGCGCAAGAACGTGCCGGGCGGGCTGCGCCTGGCCGAGGCGCTGGGAGCGACCTACTGGCTCACCGGGCCGGCCGAGGACGGCTACGGCCCCGAGCTCGAGCGGGTGCTCGCCACGGCCACCTGCGACGTGCGCCGCGGCCTGCCCGACGGCGTCGAGATCGCCGACGCCTACGAGGCGTCGGACGCCGTGGTGTTCCCGTCGACCTGGGAGGGGTTCGGCCTGCCGCTGATCGAGTCGGCCCTGTACCGCAAGCCGCTCGCGGTCGGCCGCTTCCCGATCGTCGACGAGCTGGCCTCCTTCGGCTTCCACTGGTTCCCGGCCGACGATCCCGGTCCGCTGCGCGGCTGGCTCGAGCGGCCCGACCGCGAGCTGCTGGACCACAACTTCGCGGTGGCCTCACGCCACTTCTCTCTCGACGCGCTCGACAGCTGTCTCGCGGAGGTCCTGCAGCAGGCGGGCTGGGCCACCTGGTAGGCGGTCGCGCGGTGCCGACGCCTGCCGTTCGTTGCCCATAATCGCGTTGACGCCTAACAGAGTGACTATTTAGATTCCGAGGCATCGGGAACAGCAACACTGAGCGCGAGGAGGAGAGGGCATGGCCCACGCGAGCCTGCCGGAGGAGCGGCGCCGCGAGGTGGAGGAGCTGGCCTCCGCGCGCCGCGCCCAGGGTCGTCCGCCCCAGGAGACGGCGGCGGAGATCGCCGGGCTCGCCGGCATCACCCTGCTGTGGGCGTGGCGGCTCGCCAAGGGCTGGCGCCGCTCGGAGCTGGTGGAGCGGCTGCGCCAGCTCGGCGACCCCTCGGTCGACGAGAGCATGGTCTGGCGCTGGGAGATCGGCGAGCGCGACCCGAGCAAGGAGCATCTCGACCGGCTCTGCCGCGTCTACCAGACCCGCCCTGACCTGCTCGGCTACGGTCGCGATTACAGCCGGCCACGGCCGGCGGCGCCCGCCGGCGATGCGGGCGCGGGGCGCCAGCGGGCCAGGGACCCGTCCGGCGCGGGACCCGCGGCCGCAGCCGCTCCCGTGGCCTTGGAGGTCGAGCCGCTGGCGATGGTGCAGGCGCTGACCTCGAGCGGCGTGAGCGCCGAGATGCTCGAGTTCCTGGAGCGGTCCACCGAGCGGCTGCAGTGGGCCGCCAAGGCAACCACCAGCCCAGGCACGGCGACGGTTGGCGACGTGGCCAGCGCCTACCGCGCGGTGCGCGCGGCGCTGCAGCGGCGCCAGCGGGTCGAGGAGCGGCGACGCCTGGCGCGTGTCGCCGCGCGGCTGGGCGGCCAGCTCGGTCTGCTGCTGTGGGACCTGGACGAGCCGGTGGCGCTCGCCTACTTCGACGCCTCGGTGGTCGCCGCCGAGGAGGCCGGCGACCCCGCGCTCGGCGCCTGGGTGGCGGAGCGCCGGGCCAGCAGGACCGGCGACTAGGGGCTGTTTGCATTCGGGGGGGAGCCCGAGACGGGGCGATCCACCCGGGGCACCCCCTTGGGGTTCCCCGGACCCCTCCGGCCCCGAACCCCCCCATCGGGTACATCGACGTGATCCCTGGGTGGTGGTCAGCACCGCGATCGGGCAGGTTCGCCGTCCGAACCCCCCATCGGGTACCTCGAGGTGATCCCTGGGTGGTGGGTCAGCGCCGCGAGCGGGCAGGTTCGCCGTGCCGCGGATCACCATTGCAACCAGGCCCTAGCGGCGGCCGGGACGGGCTCGCGGCCGGGACGGGCTCGCGGCCGGGACGGGCCGGTGCGTGGCGTCAGCTCGCGCTCGCCGCCGCGCCGCGGGCCAGGTCCTCCAGCGTGAAGGCCTTGGCGGTGACGGCGTCCCGCATGAGCTCCATGAGCTTCTCGAGCGGCATCGCGCCGAGGTTCTCGCCACTGCGGAGGCGCGGGCTGACCGTGTGCTGGTCCACCTCGCGCTGGCCCAGCACCAGCATGATCGGCGTCTTCTCCAGCTGGGCGTGACGGATCTTGGCCGACAGCGCGGTGTCCTCGTGGTCGACCTCGACCCGGAAGCCGCTGTCGCGTAGCGCCGTCGCCACCTCCTCGGCGTACTCGCTTTGCTCCAGGCGCACCGGGATAGCCTTGACCTGGACCGGCGAGAGCCACAGCGGGAAGGCGCCGGCCGTGTGCTCGATCAGGATGCCGATGAACCGCTCCAGGCTGCCGTAGATGACCCGGTGGATGACCACGGGGGTCTTGCGCTGGCCGTCGCGGTCGTCGTAGGTCAGGCGGAAGCGCCGCGGGAGCTGGAAGTCGAGCTGGATGGTGCCCATCTGCCACTGGCGACCGAGCGCGTCGTACATCAGGATGTCGATCTTCGGGCCGTAGAACGCGCCGTCGCCCTCCTCGACGTGGTAGCGGCCCTCGCCGACGCGTTCGTCGAGGATCGACCGCAGCGCGGCCTCCGCCTGCTCCCAGGTCTCGAGGTCGCCGATGTAGTCGTCCGGGCGGGTGCCGAGCCGCAGCTCGTAGCGCAGCCCGAAGATCGAGTAGTAGTGGTCGCAGATGTCGAGGATGCGGCTGTACTCCTCGCGGATCTGCTCGGGCGCCACGAAGATGTGGGCGTCGTCCTGCTGCATGCGGCGCACGCGCAGCAGCCCCTGCAGGGTCCCCGAGCGCTCGTTGCGGTGCAGGACGTCACTGTCCGACAGCCGCAGCGGCAGGTCGCGGTAGCTGCGCACCTTGAGACCGTAGACCACGTGCGCGTTCGGGCAGTTCATCGGCTTGAGCCCGTAGGTGGTGTGCTCGTCGACCGGGATGAGGAACATGTGGTCCTTGTAGTGGTCCCAGTGACCGGAGGTCTCCCACAAGGACCGGTCGTTCACCAGCGGCGCGGAGATTTCCTGGTAGCCGCGGGCCTCGTGGTCGCGGCGCCAGAAGTCGAGCAGTAAGTTGAGGAGCTTCATCCCCTTGGGCAGCCAGTACGGCATGCCCGGCGCGGTCGGGTCCAGGTGGAACAGCTCCAGCTCGCGGCCGATCCGGCGGTGGTCGCGCCGCTCCGCCTCCTCGCGGCGCCACAGGAACTCCTCCAGCTCCTCCGGGGTCTCCCAAGCGGTCCCGTAGATGCGCTGGAGCTGCGGGCGGCGCTCGTCGCCGCGCCAGTAGGCGCCGGCCACGCTGAGCAGCTTGAGCGCGCGCGGGTCGATATCGTCGGTCTTCTCGACGTGCGGGCCGCGGCACAGGTCGACGAAGTCGTTGTGCTGGTACACGGTCAGCGCGGTGGCCTGGTCGGGCGCGAGGGGCTCGCCGTTGTCGTCGACGTTGCCGGCGACGATGCCGTCGATCAGCTCGAGCTTGAAGGGCTCGCCGGCGAACAGCTCCCGGGCCTCCTCGGGCCGCAGCTCGCGCATGACGAAGGGATAGCCAGCGGCGATGATCTGCCGCATGCGCTCCTCGATCCAGCCCAGGTCGTCAGGGTCGAGCGTCCGCGGCAGCAGGAAGTCGTAGTAGAAGCCGTCAGCCGTGGCCGGGCCGACCCCGAGATTGACTCTCCCCTCCCGCTGGAACCGCTCGCGAACGGCCTGGGCCATGATGTGCGCCGAGCTGTGCCGGAGCCGGTGCAGGCGCTCGGCACGATCCCTCGACTCCTCGGCCAGCGCTCGCGCGTGCTCACTTCGCGCCATGTGCTGGATCTCTCCTGTGGTTCGTCACCCGTATGCGCTGGCACCTTACCGCAAGCACCAGGCGGCCGCCGTGGGTTTTTGGCCGTGCGCGCCGGGCTGGGCCTTGGTGAGCCGGGCGTCCGCGGACGCGTCGTGCTCTGTCCCTGGCCCGAGATATCGTTTGCGCCATGAGCGATCCCCCCGGTGAGCCGGTCCCCGACGGCCTGCGCCGCGGCGCGGACGGGCGCCTGCGCTGCGCCTGGGCCGCGCAGCCCGCGGAGTACATCGCCTACCACGACGTCGAGTGGGGCCGGCCTGTGCACGACGAGATCCGCCTGTTCGAGAAGCTCTGCCTGGAGGGCTTTCAGGCAGGCCTGTCGTGGCTGACCATCCTGCGCAAGCGCGAGGCCTTCCGCCGCGCCTTCGCCGGCTTCGACCCCGCCAAGCTGGCCGCTTTCGGCGATGCGGAGGTGGCGCGGCTGCTCGCGGACGCCTCCATCATCCGCAGCCGCGCCAAGATCCAGGCGGCTATCGCCAATGGCAGGGCCATGCTGGCGCTCGGGGACACCACGCTGGAGGAGCTGGTGTGGGCGCATGCGCCACCGCCCCGCCCGGCGCCGACCGCCCTGGACACGCTGCCGGCATCCACGCCAGAGTCGGCCGCGCTCGCCAAGGAGCTGAAGCGGCGCGGCTTCCGCTTCGTGGGGGCCACCACGGTGTACGCCACGATGCAGGCGTGCGGCGTGGTCGACGACCACCTCGCCGGCTGCTTCGTCCGCGACGAGCTGGAACCCGGTGACGGTCGCAGCCTTCAGGTGTGACGACACGATGCTTTCCGCTTCCGCTCAGCCCCGGCAAGCCGGGTCACCTCACCAGACCACTGCCTCCACGGCGGTGCGAAACTTGAGCGAGGCCTACCAAGCGGTCGAGCGGGACCCGCCGCGCTGCACCTCGTTCCATCAGGTAAGTTGAGCGTCGCCTGAAGGCCCTCGAAGTCGTCTTCTTCCGGCGGGAGGTCGAGCAATGACAGCAGGACAGGAGGCGCAGGTCTCC
>JBKPDO010000219.1:0-11522 GCA_046727955.1 bacterium
GGTGAACGGCTACTCCAACCGCCGCATCGCGGAGGACTGCTTCCTGTCGCTGAACACGGTCCGCACCCACGTCCAGAACGTGCTGGTCAAGCTGGGGGTCCACTCCAAGCTGGAGGCGGTCGCGTTCGCGCTGCAGCACCAGGTCGTGCCGCTCGGCGGCCTCGCTTCCGCCTGGGACCAGGCCAGCCAGCCAGTCTGAGCGTCCGAGAGGCCGTTTCGCTCCGCGCAGGAGCACCGAGCGCCGTGGGTTGCGCCGTGGGGTTGCGCCGTGGGCCGCGACCATAGCCGCCCGCGCTCGAGCCGCAATCCTGCGCTTGCGCAGGGTAGGCTGGTTCGCGACCCGCCGTGTGGGGCGCGGGGACTCCTAAGTCTTCGTCGAGGATGGCGACCATGAGCGATCGACCAGTCACCCGGCTCTCTCGCCGCGACCTGCTGCGCTCAGCCTTGCTCGGCGCCGGCGCGCTGAGCGCATCAGGGCTGCTGGCGGCCTGCGGCGGCTCGGGCGGCTCCGGTGGCGGCCACGGCGGCACCGCCGGCGGGCAGGGACAGCAGGCCGCCGCCGGCTCACTCCGCGCCCTTGCGGCGAACGCCTCGCAGCTCTCGCTGCTGAACGCTCAGAGCGAGCTGCCGGTCGGGCACAGCCGCTTCACCTTCGGCCTGTCGACCCCCGACAACCAGCTCGTCCAGGGCGGCACGCCGCAGGTATGGTTCGCCAAGGACCAGAGCGGCAAGGCGCTCGGCCCGTTCGGCTCGCGCTTCTTTCAGATGACCGCCTACGACAAGACCAAGGACCGCTCGCCACGCAGCGAGCTGACCGGGTTCTACGTGGCCGAGGTCGACCTGCCGGACCCCGGCAACTGGCTGAGTGTGGCGGTGATCGACGTCAACGGCCAGCGTGCCGCCGGCCAGGGCGCAGTGCCGGCGAGCTCACGGGTGCGCGCGCAGGTCGGCACGAAGGCGCACTCCGGCCCCACCCCGGTGGCCACGACCCAGAGCGCGCTCGCCAAGATCTGCACGCGCGAGCCGCCCTGTCCGATGCACTACATCTCGCTGGACCAGGCGTTGAAGTCCGGCAAGCCAACGGTGCTGTCGTTCGCCACCCCGCTGCTGTGCTCCAGCCGTATGTGCGGACCGGTGGTCGACGAGCAGATGGTTGCCTTCGAGAAGTATGGGAAGGCGAAGGCGAACTTCGTCCACGTAGAGATCTATCCACAGCGCGACGCCAACAAGCCAGCGCCCCTGTTCACCGCCTGGGGCTTCAACACCGAGCCGTGGCTATTGGTGATCGACCGCGCGGGCGTCATCCGCGCCCGCCTCGGCGAGGGTCCAGTGGTCACCTCCGAGATCGAGGCCTCTCTGCAGCCCCTCCTCCCCTGATCCCCCGCGTGGCCGGCTCGTCCCCATCTTCGGCGCCCGCTCCCCGCACCCCGGCACCTGCTCCGCCTGCGCCGTCTCCACGGCGGGCCGTCCCTCGCACCTCCGTGGGCCCTAGTCCTGACCGCCCGGGGTGGGCTGCTGGTGGGCCGCCGCGGCAGTGAACCGGCCGCCACCCACCGCGCGCCGGTACAGGCCGGGGAGCAGCAGGCGCAGGACGGGAACGACAGCGTAGGGACGCGGCGCATAGCGCTCCGGACGGCGGCGCAGCGCGGCCTTGACGATGGCGTCCGCCACCTTCTCAGGGCTCGACACCATCCAGCGAGTCAGCGGACTCGCCAGCAGCTCCCGCTGCGGGAAGCCCTCGGTGGGAACGAAGCCTGGCAGCACCAGCGCGACGTGGACGCCGTGACGCCGCTCCTCGATCTGCAGCGCCTCGGTCCAGCCCACCAGCGCGTACTTGCTGGCGGAATAGGCGCCCGAACCGGGACGGGACACCCGGCCCGCCACGCTGGCGACGTTGACGATCGCGCTCGGAGCCGAGCGGCGCAGCAGCGGCAGGAGCGCCTCGGTCAGGCGCACCGGCGCGTCGAAGTTGACCGCCATGGCCCGCTGGACCGCGGTCCAGCCGGTCGAGCCGAAGCTGCCACGCCCACCCACGCCGGCGCTGTTCACCAGGAGGTCCAAGCGGCCGTGCTCGCGCTCGACCCGCTCGGCGACGCGGGCGGGAGTGTCCGGATCGGTCAGCTCGGCGACAATCACGCTCGCCCGGGCGAGCTCGGCCGCCAGGGCGTCGAGGCGCTCGCGGCGGCGCGCGAGCAGGATCACCAGGCTGTCGGGATCCCTGGCGATGCGCCTGGCGGTGGCGGCACCGATGCCGCTCGAGGCGCCGGTGACGAGGGCGATCATGGCTCAACCTCCAGTTGATGGTTCGCTTGCGACAACAGCCCGTGCCCGGCACGGCGCGATCGCACGGACTCTCCCACGACCGCCAGGCCCGGGCAACGGCCAGGCTGGTCCCTCTGGCCGGTCCCCCCCGGCCGGTCCCCCCCGGCCGGTCCCTACGGGAAGCGGTAGAAGCGGAGCAGGTCGCTCTGACCGACGAAGCGCATCCCGGCGCGCTCCATGACCCGGCGCGATGGGAGGTTGCTGTGAGCGGTGTCGGCCTCGACCCGCCGCACGCCCGGCTGGGCCAAGGCCCAGTCGATCACCCCCCGCAGCGCCTCGGTCGCGTACCCATGACCGCGAGCGGGCGCGGCGAGGCCGTAGCCGACGGTCACGGTGCCGACGCGATCGGGAGGCGCGTGGAAGCCGATGTCGCCGAGCACGAGCGAGTCCGTCAGACGGACGAGCTGGTACACGCCGTATGGCCCCGGCCGGCCGCCGGCCGACACCTGCCGCAGGAACGCCTCCACCGCTATCAGGGTTCCCTCGATCGGGTAACCTGCGATCCACGGCCGCTCCGGATGCGCGCGGCCGTCCAGCAGCGCCCGCGCCTCGCCAACGTCGAGCTGCCGCAGCCGCAGGCGCGTGGTCACGATCTCGTTGACCACCCGCTGGCCTTCCCCGCCGACCCTCGAATACATTGGCCACTCCGAGCCGAGCCGGGTATCCTTCCCATCGCTTACCCGTGGTGATCGTAGCTCAGTTGGTTAGAGCGTCGGGTTGTGGTCCCGAAGGCCGGGGGTTCGAATCCCCTCGATCACCCCAGTGCCGGTCCGGCGCTGGGCTTGTGATAGCCTGGCGGCCCGCGTGCCGCTAGCTCAATTGGCAGAGCAGCTGACTCTTAATGATTCGGCTATCGGCGCTGTAATCACCTGCATCTTTACAGCGGAATCGGGAGCAAAACTTAGGCAGTAATTCGCTCTGGTGAGCTGGATGCGTGATGAACGAATCGCAACACAAATATGCCGCGTCGCAAGCGCAACATCTTCCCTGCTCAGAGGCCCATCCCGATCGTATGGCGTCAGCTCGTGCCGCTCATTTCTGACATCCAGCCACGCATTCCCGACCCCATCACACGCCCTCAGCTCAGCGCTCTTCCTTGAGCTATACCAGGCCGCCGTACACTCTTCTCAACCTGATTTCGATCGCCAACACAGCGGCATCTCCGATGCGGTGAGGAGTCGGCTTGGCGCTGGGAGTGACACCGCTCCGGGTAGGCCAGGAGGACTACTGGCTCGGCCAGATCGCCCGGAACCGACATGAGTACTACTCTGCCCAAGGTGAGTCGCCCGGGTGGTGGGTTGGCTCGTTAGCCGAGAATGTCGGCCTCGGCACGGTCGCCACTGACGAGGCAATACATCGGCTCTTCGCCGGGGAAGGACCCGACCACCAGAGGACAGCGACCCGACCACCGGAGGACAGCGTGTGGCGCCGCTCCGGCGCGCCGACCCTCGGTCCAAGCTCGATGCAGCTCCGCTGACATGAGAAGGTCCTGGATAGGGCACTTCTCGGCGGAGACGCGAGTCCGCCAGTCCATCCCATCCGTCTCGACAGCGCGACTTACGGACGTTGCCACGTGGTGCGGGATCGATGCAGCATTAGAGGAGAAGTCCAGCTGATCATGGGCATAGCTTGGGCAGTAGTCGGACTACGAATACATGAGCCCGCGCAGGACCTCGAGGGTTGGAGCGTCCACTCCCAGCCTCTTGGTCACCAGCCTACATACAGTAACACTCCATTGAGAGGGGCCTGGACGTTGAATCAGCCAATACTACACAACTGGCACCCCATCGAAGACCTGCCGGCAGGCTATGAGGCTATGGCGAGCACGGAACTGCGCGCTCTAAGCGAAGTCTGGCTGGAACAGCGGGAATCCCTACAAGACTCTACTTCCCTCCGTGCGTTCAATGAGCGTTTGCAGAGACAGTGGGCTATTGAAACGGGCGTTATTGAACGTGTCTATTCGTTGGATCGTGGGATCACAGAACTTCTTATCGAACGAGGAATCGACTCTAGCCTAATTCCTGACGATGCCACTGACAAAGATCCCAACTTGGTGGCCGGCATAATTCAAGACCAAGAATCGGCCATTGAGTGGGTTTTCGAGGTGGTTCGGGGCGAGAGACCGCTGTCTACCAGCTTCATCAAGGAGCTTCACGCCTTGATGACGCGACGTCAAACCACGACCCGGGGCAAAGACCAGTTCGGGAACGAGGTGGATGTCCCTCTACTTCATGGTGAGTGGAAGCGTCTCCCCAATAACCCGACTCGCATGAATGGCTCCGTCCACGAGTATTGCCCGCCCGAGCAGGTGGCAATTGAGATGGACCGTCTGATTGAAATGCACAACAAGCATGAGATCATGGCAGTGCCGCCAGAAATAGAAGCGGCATGGCTTCACCATCGTTTCACGCAGATTCATCCCTTCCAGGATGGCAACGGTCGAGTTGCCCGAGCGCTTGCGTCGCTGGTGTTCATTAAGGCGGGTTGGTTTCCTCTGGTAGTCACTCGAGATGATCGAGTGAGGTACATCGAAGCCTTGGAGGAAGCGGACCAAAGTGCTCTGACATCTCTTGTCAGCCTCTTCTCCTCGCTGGAAAGGAAGGCTTTTGTTAATGCGCTTGGCATAGCACGCGAAGTCCTCCGAGAGGAAGAGCGCATAGAGCAGGTAATCTCGTCGATAGGAGACCTCTTCGCTGCGCGCGACGAGGCCCTTCGTCGCGAATGGGAGCGCGCAAAGGAAGTAGCCGAACGTCTCGCCGACACGGCGCGTGAGAAGCTCGAATCCATCGCTATCCGACTTCAGCAAGAAGTTGAAAAGTATGCTGTACCTCACCGCTTCTTCGTGGATTCCGAACTGAATACTGGGCAACGAAAGAATTGGTATCGCTGGCAAACCATCGAAGCGGCTCACCAGCTCGAGTACTTCGCTAACACGACAGAGTACAACGCCTGGGTGCGTCTTGGTCTAATAACCGATACCGAGGCCAATATCGTCCTGTCCTTCACTGCAATAGGACGAGAGTACAGAGGTCTCATCGGGGCTTCGCTCTACTTTTTCCGTACTGAAGAAGTTGAAGAAGGCCAGAGACAGGCAGTTGATGTCACTGTTGCCTCTGACGAGCTGTTTCAGATTAACTACAAGGAGGAGGAGTCGTCGGTGACGGATCGGTTTGAGCTCTGGCTTGATCGCGGCATGACGCGAGGGCTCGAGGTCTGGCGCCGAGGACTCTGAATGTTGCGGACCGGCACGGATGGTTCGTCGGACACTTCCTGGGCGACTCTACGAACCTCCGCACCTCCGACGCGGTCGAGATCAAGTGGGGTGTCCACCCCTGCCTGGATGGTCAGCGACAATCACCGTTCCCGGCGAAGACGCGCGTTTTGCCGCCGAGCAGGCAACGTCCCTGGTGGAAACGTGGGCCGCAAAGAGCGGCCTGCCGGCCTGGCCTGTTGTCAGGGTCGATGCTGTGGAAGCATCAATCCTGGATAGGGAGCTGGCCGAACCGAACCACCCTGAGCTGGTGGGGATCGCTGAGTTGGCCGAGCTTGCCGGAGTTTCGCAGCAGCGCGCCTCAGTGCTCGCCTCTCGGCCAGACTTCCCCAAGCCCATCGCCCGGCTGCGTTCCGGCCCGGTGTTCGACCTGCGCCAAGTCAGCAGCTTGGTCGAGAAGTGGCCACGCCGTCCCAGCCGTCCTGCCAAGGCCAAGCAGCGCGCTCGCGTCTGACTGAACAGTTACTCTGGTACGTGAGGGCAGTTCGTCGTCTTCGTCCTTTAAGGGCGACATGACACGGCAAGGCCGCGATGGATTGCGCGATCAACGGCGTGGTCAGCACCGACGCCGTCCGACCAAATATTCAACTAGAGCCGATCCCCAGGTGAGAACCGCCGATGCGCCTCTCGCGCGCGGGCGTCGGCCGCAGAAGCGCCATAGCGGCGAAGCATTGCTTCGGAGCGCCAGCCGGCGAGGCGCATGAGGTCGGTGCCTTCGCCGCCGGCGGCGCGCCAGAGGTGGGCGAAGGTGTGGCGGAACTGGTGAGGGTGAAGGCCCTCGATGCCGGCTTGACGTCCGCGGCGGCGAACGATCTGGGCGATGCCGGAATCGGTGATGGGACCTTTGGGACCGATCCACAGCGCCTCGGAGGCTGCCTGCCGGTGGCGGGCACGCGCCCGTAGGTATCGGTCGAGTGCCTGAGCGGTCTTACGGCCGAACGGCACGGCGCGGTCTCGGCTGCCCTTGCCGCGTACCCAGATGACGCTGTCGTCGAAGTCCACGTCCTCCAGGCGCATCGCGGCGACCTCCGCGCGGCGAGGGCCAGCGTCGAGTAGCAGCAGGATCAACGCAGTGTCGCGGCGAGCTTCGAAGTCACGGCCGGCGCAAACGTCAAGGAGCCGGTAGAGAGCTGCCTCCTCGAGGACGGGAACCGGCTGCTCCGGGACCGCTGGCGGCTTGAGCCTGGCCATGGGGTTGGCGGGGATCTCGCCCTCATCCTCGAGCCAGCGGTAGAAGACACGCAGACTGCGGTAGCGGTTGGCGGCCGTGCCGGGGCTGCGGCGGGCGAGCAGCTCGCCGAGGAACGCCTCGACATCCTGAGTGCGAGCGCTGGCAAGTCCGTCGCGCTCTGTAGCCTGGAGGTGCACGGCGAGTTGACCGAGGGCTTCCAAGTAGGTGTGGATGGTGCGCTCGGCCTTGTTCTCGGCCCGCAAATGTCGTTCGAAGGAGCAGGCGAGAGGGTCTATGCTGTCGCCCATGGCACGATGGTAGCACTGGTAGTCATGTGCTCTCGCAGTGTTGTGCTACACTACCGGCCGCCTCTACAGAGGTGAAGTCGCAGGTCAACCGCAGTATCACGCGCGCCGCTAGCTCAATTGGCAGAGCAGCTGACTCTTAATCAGCGGGTTCGGGGTTCGAGTCCCTGGCGGCGCACCGAGTGACCCATTGTCCGAACCCTCCTGCCTGGGGCTGAAGGCGTCGCTCCGGGCACGCGGAACACCGGGACGATGTTGCCACAGCTCTCGACCCTGATCTCTTGGACGAGGGCGTGGACGACCTTCTTGCGGGTGGGCATCGGCCCGGTCTGGACCGCCAGACGGACCTGCTCAGCAAGGTCGGCCAGTTCTTGGCGGCTGGGGGACTGCAGGTTAATGGCCGCTACTGCCAGACGAAGCTCGTCTTGGCGCACCCGCAGCTCGGCGATCTTGCCTCCCAGCCGCTGGACCCGCTGGCCGCACTGGTCCTCTGGCAGGCTGCCGGCCTCGAAGGCGTCCAGGTAGCGTTCGATCGCGGCCTCGGCACGGGAGATCTCCGTGCTCAATGCGGCAAGCTCGGCCTGGTGCTGGTCGTGCAGCGCCTCGGCTTGGGTGCGGGACGCAGCGACGGCCCGCTCGAACAGGTCGGTGCGCTGGAAGGTGGCCAGTAGCGCCTCCAGGACGGCCTGGTCGAGCTGCTCGGCGGGCAGCCGGTCGGCCGCGCAGGTGTCTGCGCCGTAGCGCTGTCGGGAGAAGCAGACGTAGTAGCGGTAGCGGTAGCGGTAGCGGTTGCCGTGGGCGGCCGAGCCGATGAAGTGCTTGCCGCAGCCAACACAGCGGACCCGGCCGGACAGCAGGTACTCGGAGGCGTTGCTGGCGCGCTTGGCGTGGGCGTCGCCACGCTCGGTAAGGAGGGCTTGGGCGGCATCGAAGGTGGCCTGGTCGATCAGGGGTTGATGCTGGCCTGGGTACCAGGTGTCGCGGAAGAACACCTCGCCGAGGTAGACGTGGTTGCGCAGGATGGGCAGCACGGCCTCGTGGCTCCAGGGACGGCCGGCTCTGGTGCGATGGCCTCGGTCAGTGAGCCAGACCGCGATCGACTTGGCGCCCAGCCGGTGGTCGACGTACAGGTCGAAGATCACTGGCACGAGGGCGGCTTCAGCCAGATCGGGGACCAGGATGTGGGTCTTGTCCGCGCTCTTCTTGACCTGGTAGCCGAAGGGTCGGTAGCCGCCGTTCCACTCGCCCCGCGCGGCTTTGCGTTCCATGCCGCCAATGACGCGGTCGATGATGGTGGCGCGCTCGAACTCGGCGATCACCCCGAGCATCTGGACCAGCATGCGGCCGGCGGCGGTGGAGGTGTCGAACAGCTCGGTGGCACTACGGAAGGCGACCCCGGCGGCGTCCAGCTCGTCCAGGATCTGCGCCAGCCCGCGGACGGTTCTGGCGAGCCGGTCGACCTTGTAGACCAGCAGCAGGTCATACAGCCCGGCCCGCGCGTCGGCCAGGGCGCGCTGCAGGCCGTCGCGGTCAAGGGTGGCGCCGCTTTTGTTGTCGGTGTATTTGCGGACCAGCCGCCAGTCGTCTTGGCTTTTGATGTAGGCGGCGAGCTTGGTGTCTTGCAGCTCGATCGAAAACGGCTGGTGCTGTTCGTCGGTGGGGCGGCGGGTCAGGGTGCTGACTCGGGTGGGCATGGCGGCGTCCTTTGCTAGCGGTCGGGCTGGGAGAGGGTGGCGAGCCGGCGAAGGTGGGCGACCAGTTGGCCGCGCGTGAGGGTCTCGGGCGGCTCGGGGGGGCTGAGCGAGCGGATGGTGACCTGGGTTGGCTCCAGGGCTGCCAGGATCTCCAGCAGCACGCTGGGGCTGCGGCCAAGCCGCTCGAGGCTGTGGATCAGCAGCAGCCCGAAGGCGTGCTTGCGGGCGTCGGCGAGCAGGCGCTGCAGGGCCGGGCGTTGGTGGACCCGGGCGGTGCCGGAGACGCCACGGTCGAGGTAGG
Source organism: bacterium (assembly GCA_046727955.1). Classification (GTDB taxonomy): domain Bacteria; phylum Actinomycetota; class CALGFH01; order CALGFH01; family CALGFH01; genus DASVXQ01. The sequence continues at coordinate 9,065 of JBKPDO010000219.1, forward strand.
CGCGCACGTACACAAGCCCGGCTGGCTGCTCGTCGATCCAGGCGGTGAGCGCGCGCCGTCGCCGGCCCAGCGCGGCCAGGACGGCTGGCTCGCTGGTGGGGATGCGGTCATAGGTGGCGACCCGATCAGCCATGGTGGCTCCTTCCCCGCGGAAATCCATATCGGATTTCCCGCGAATTCAGTAGGCCGTTTCTGATTTCTTTTTTCGCTCCAGCTCGATGTTTTTGTCAAGCGAGCACCGTTGATTATGGAAATGGCCCGGTGGCCACATTTGGTCATGTGGCGACCGGGCCACAAAGCAGCAGGCGGTCAGGAGGATTGTTGTTGGTGTTGTTCGCGGACCAGCGCCAGCAGCCGCGCTACAGAGCCTCGTCGAATGGAGTGACAACTAACCCGTAGGTGAAGTCCTTGCGGCGCAAGGAATCGACCATGGAGCGGCTTGTCACCTCGTTAGGCGAGGTTCTGTAGCGCGGCGATCGCCTCGCGTTCCTGCTCGGCGGTGAGCGCCACGTAGCGGGCAGGGCCGAGCACCACGCTGCCGGGCTGCGCCGCCGCACCCTCTGGAGGGCCGCCGTGCGTCGGCTGGGACTCGGCAGGCGGCGAGCCGGACGCGCCGGGAGCTGGGCGCTCAGCCATGCTGGCGGCAGGTGGGTGGGCTGGCCGGGCTCGTGGCCTGCTGGAAGACGAGGATGTCCTCGTGCGCCACGACGTGGACGGGCAGGCCGGCAACGCGATACTTGCGGGTGTTGTCGATCTGGAAGAACGACGCCCGCCCCACCAGCCGCTGCTCACGCAGCCCCGCCAGCAGGGCAACGTTGCGCTCCAACGGCGCCAGGCCGGCACGCTCGGCGGCACCGGCGACCTGGCCGGGCAGGTCCACCAGCGCGCCGTGCAAGCGCCACGGCCGGGTGGTGAGCACCACCAGCCCGCCGGGGCGCAGCACCCCAGCGCAGCCGGCCAGGATCTGCTGGACCCCGGCCAGCAGCCGGGCGGGGGTGGTGTTGCCGAGGTTTTGGGGGTTGGCGGAGTAGCGGTTGTGCCACTTCTCCACGCCCTGGCCGGGGCGGGTGCGGACCTGGCCGTGGTTGTAGGCGCCATGGGTGTAGGGCGGGGAGGTCAGCACCAGCGCGACCTGGCCGTGCAGCTCGCCCGGCAGCAGGTGGGCCAGGTCGCGGGCGTCGCCGCAGATGACCTCGGCGCTGCCGGGCGCCCCGGAGGTGAGGGCCAGGGTGAGGTTGGCCTCGGCCAGCCCCGCCCAGTGGGGTTCCAGTTCGACGCCGACGGCGCGGCGGTCGAGGTGGACGGCCTCGACCACGGTAGTGCCGATGCCGCACATGGGGTCCAGGATCAGCTCGCCAGGTGCGGTGTAGGCGCGGATGGCGGTGCGGGCGATGGCGGGCAGCATCTTGGCGGGGTGGGCGCTGGAGGCGGCCAGGTAGCGGCCCTGCCGCTGCCAGCGGGAGGGGGCCTGCGCGGTGGGCCAGACCGACAGCGGCAGCTCATGGCTCGGCTCGGGGGTGGGGGTGGTGGGGGTCATGTGGCGCACATCCCTTCGCACTCGTTGCCGAACCCGTCGATGACCGCCCGGTCGGCCGGGCCGTCCAGGTCGACCTGGTCGAGGGGGACCAGGGAGCGGTGCACGAACGCCTCGCCGTCCAGGGGCGGGCTGCCGAGGCTGGGGTGACCCTTGCGGATGGCGCGGTCGAAGGCGACGGCCTCGGCCCACTCCTCGGGCGCGGTGTCGCGGAGTTGCCGCCACCGCCGATCGGAATGAAATGGACAAGCCACGCACGCCGACGCCGGTACGCTCGGCCAGCCGTGCGCCGCCAGCCACCGCTGACAGTCGGCGCGGGTCAGGCCCCGCGCGATGAGGGGATAGTGCAGCTGGATGTAAGCCACATCGGAGGAGAGGACGCGGTGGGCCTCCTCACGGGAGATCCCCAGCCACTGCTCGACCGGCACCGAGGCGCCGGCCCCGTTGGGGCTGGCGCCGGGCGGCTGTCGAGGCGAAGAAGGCCGGCTGGACCGTCAACCACAAGCGCATCCACCGGCTCTGGATCGCTGAGGGCCTCCGGGTGCCCTATCGCAACAAGAAGCGCCCGCTGCGGGGTATCGGCCGGCTGGTCGGGCCGAGGTGCTCGATCCGGCCCAACGTCGTCTGGGCCCTCGACTTCCAGTTCGACCAGACGAGTGAGGGGAGGATGTTGAAGTTCCTGAACGTCGTGGACGAGTTCACCCGCGAGGCCCTCGCCACCGACGTGGCCCGCTCCATCGACGCCGATGGGGTCGTGACCTGCCTCGAACGGTGGCCGCCGAGCGCGGTGCCCCGATCTACTTCACTGAGATAACACGGATTTGTGTTATCTCAGTAACTTGTGTATGATGATGGCATGCCAACTGACAGTGAGATCACGTTCGCCGACCACGCCGGGCGCTTCTACGCCCGGCGCTTCGGGAT
>JBKPDO010000220.1:0-5143 GCA_046727955.1 bacterium
CCGCGGATCGCGAGCAGGAGCTGGTGCTGGGCCGGGGTCACGCCCACCGTGGCGGCCTGCTCAGCGCTCCAGCGCAGGAACCGTCGCAGCCCCGTGCGGAAATCAAGCAGCCGCTCATAGTGCCGTTGCTCCAGGGTCACGAGCCGACTCTATCTCATCTATCGCTCATGTATCGCGCCGCGAGGCATGGGTCGGGGGGTGCCGGAATGGCAGCGCCAGCAAACAGCGGCCGAAGGTGTATCGTGAGGCGATGGACTGGTCGCCGGGCACGAGGAGCCGCTGGTGCATCGTCCACTCACCCTCGTCACCCTCGCTCGTGGGCCACCCCGCCCGCCTCGAGCAGACCCGAGCAGACCTCCTTGCGTCCTGAGACGAAAGGGGTGGTGAGATTGTCCGCACGAGCAGCCCCTCGCGCCCACTGGCGGCAGACCGTCTGGGGCGAGCTGCTGAGCGAGTTCCTCGGCACCTTCGTGCTCATCTGCTTTGGCGACGGCGTGGTGGCGATGGCCGTCGCCGCGCTGAACCAGTCAGGCCGCGGCACGGCGATCTTCGCGGCCAGCGGCGACTGGCTGATCATCGTCTGGGGGTGGGCGCTGGCGGTCACCTTCGGGGTCTACGTCGCCGGCGGGGTCAGCGGCGCGCACATCAACCCTGCGGTGACCATCGCCTTGGCGGTGCGCCGCGCGTTTCCCTGGGCCAAGGTGCCGTCCTACATCGTCGCGCAGATGGTCGGCGCGTTCGCCGGCGCCGCGCTGGTCTACCTCAACTACCACAACGCGATCTCCAGCTATGAGGCGGCCCACAACATCACCCGGGGGGCGTTGGGCGGCGCCGCGGACTCGACCGCGACCTTCAGCATCTTCGCGACCTTCCCCGCGTCCTACTTCCACTCGAGCATGATCTGGCCGTTCATCGACCAGGTGATCGGCACCGGCTTCCTGGTGATGTTCGTGCTGGCGCTGACCGACCGGCGCAACCAGGCGCCCCGGTCGAACCTGGCCCCGCTGCTAGTCGGCCTGGCGGTCGCCGCGATCGGCATTTCGTTCGGCGCCAACGCCGGCTACGCGATCAACCCGGCGCGCGACCTCGGCCCGCGGGTGCTGGCCTGGCTGACGGGCTGGGGGAAGGTGGCCTTGCCTGGCGTCCACAACTACGTGTGGGTGCCGATCGTCGGGCCGATCGTCGGCGGGGTCATCGGCGCGATCGTCTACGACTTCTTCATCCACAGCGTGCTCGTGGATCGTGGCGCGCCCGAGGTGCCCGGCGTCGAGGCCGAGGGTCGCGTGGTCAGGGAGGAGGCAGAAAGGGCCTAAGCGTCCTCCGCCCTGAGATGGTCAGGTCGCGACAGCGGCCGGGACGGGCGGGCCTCGGGCACCGCCCGTCCCGGCGAGCAGTGCACCAGCCCGGCCGTGACCAATCCCCTGAACGGCCTATTGGCGCAACCTTTATGGGGTTAGTCAAGGTGTCCCTGTGGGGACGCCGCGCGGCGCAAAAACTAGGTCATATCGAGCGAAGCCGGTCTGTTTCCGGTCAGCCCCAGGTGTCCCCTGCGGGGACGCCGTGCAGGCGTGAAAACTGGCTCATATCAGGCTAAGTCGGTCTGTTTTCGGTTCAGCGGCGCTGGGTGACGAAGAGGGTTTGCAGGCCGCGGCCGATGGGGCCTTGGAGGTCGTGGATGACGGACTCGGCGAGACCGGTGCCCATGGGGTCGAGGGTGGTTCGGGCCTGCAGGCAGATCCATTGGCCTACAGGGTAGCGGTGCAGGTGGACGGTGAGATCCGCGTTGATGAACAGCCAGTGGCGCCAATCGAGGATCGCGCTCACCCCGTTGCCCGAATCGGCGGCGATCAGCACTCGCTGCAGCGGTGTCGGCTCCTCCCCAGGAACCAGAGGGTGGCGCATCCGCAACCACACCGTCGCGGGACCCGGCTCCAGGAAGGCACCTTCGACAAAGCGCCACTCCATCGCGGTGTGGTAGCCCACGTCCGAGCCCGCCGGGAAGAACGGCAGCGTCCGGCCAGCGTCGGGTCCCGGCGGCGCGGCCACCGCCGGCTGGCGCAGGCCCTCCGGCAGGTCCGGACGTGTCGCGCGCATGCGCAGGGCGACCAGCCGCATGACCTCCGTGCCTTCACTGGCGAGCGAAGCACCCACCAGCTCGACGCTGCGGCCGCCGCGCAGCAGGGTGGTGGTCAGCTCCAGCGGCGCGATCGGCACAGGTCGCAGGATCTCGAAGGTCGCACGCGCGACGCGCATGTCCGCGCGCCCGTCGCCGTGCTCCACCGCCCGGCCGAGCAGGGCGGCCGGTGGTCCGGCGTGCTGTGCGCGCGGGTCCCAGGGCCCTCGGGTCAGCTCGGTGGGAACGAACCGGTCCCCGTCAGGAAGAAAGAACGCGTCGAGCATGCGCCGATAGACTACGCGTCCCACTTGGGGACTACTGCCCCGCCACCGGACGAGGGTAAGTATTCGATTATGCCGGTGCTGTGGTGTGCTCAGGAGGCCGCCAGTCGCCGTTGTGCCAGGTCACAAGGTCGCCCGGGCTAGCCCGCCAGGGCAACGAACCGGCATAACCGAATACTTACGGACGAGGGAGCTGGCGCATGTGGGAGTACACCATCCGGGAGTTCGTCCAGGAATGGGGTAACCCGGGCGAGGGGAGGGCGGCCGCCGCCTTTCTCGCGGAGCTCAACGAGCTGGGGCAGCAGGGGTGGGAGGCGGTCGGCCTCGCTCCACGGACGCACTTCGACCGGGGCGGTGGGCCGCCGGGCTGGGACTCGTACACCTTCGTCGTGCTGCTCAAGCGGCACATGAAAGGTGAGCCTGTCGGGCAGATCGCGGCCGGGTAAAGGTGAGCCGGTCGGGCAGATCGCGGCTGGGTAGCGCCCGGGCACCGGACGGCCGCCGCACCGTCTCGGCAGCCCGGGCACCCCTCCCAGGTTGCCACAGATTCCAAGCTAACTTGTGTTCCTGTCAAGGACTACGTGGAATTTGTGCAGCTAGATTGCACTATTCCTTAAAGTATCCTTTAGACTGGTGCCGGCCCCCGCCGTTCACAGAAGGCCTGGCTGCCGAAAAGCGCCCATCCATGCTGTGGCGAGGTAAAAACCGGTTATGGAACGATTCGGCCCCGTCCTTGTCAGTGCCGCGCACTCGCGCGCAACGCCGGCATTCAATGGAGGCCAGCTCTGGACCCCGTGCCGCCCCCGTACGGCCTCGCCGAGGCCGTACGGGAGGTCGTCCAGCTCGTGAGGCGAGCTGAGCGGCGCGGAAAGCGGCACCAGTGGGGTGACGCGCTGGAGGCGGTGCGCGCCGCGCGGCGTCTTCTGGAGGAGTGCGAGGACGAGGTCGTCGAGGGCGCCCGCGCCGACGACTGGACCTGGGAGGAGATCGGCCGTCACCTCGGCGTGACGGGCTCGGCCGTGGCGCAACGGCACGCCAGCCGCAAGCGCCGACGCGAGCCCCCCGAGGAGTGAGTCAGCGCGTGGGCGGCGGGTCCGAGGGCTCGAGAGCGGGTCCGGGGAGCCTCGAGAGCGAGGCCCTCTCCGCTCGGCGGCGATTCGCGGAGCCGAGCGTCAGCCCTCCAAGCGTCAGCCCTCCAATGGATCACCGCCGCTCTGGTGGAGGCCGAGGGCGGTGGGGCCGAGGCCTCGGATGGAGGCGTCGAGCACCTCGGCGACGTGGGCCATTGGCAGGCTCGCGCCGCGGGCCTCGAGGCTCGCGCGCAGCTGGAGCATGCAGCCGGGGTTGGAGGTGACCAGCATGTCTGCGCCGGTGGCGAGCACGCTCGCCGCCTTGCGCTCACCGAGCTGGATGGCCGCCTCGGGCTGAAGCAGGTTGTAGACACCGGCGGAGCCGCAGCAGATCTCGGAGTCGGCGATCTCGCGTAGCTGCAAGCCTGGGACGGCGGCGAGGCCCTGGCGTGGCTGCGCGCGGATGCCCTGCGCATGCGCGAGGTGGCAGGCGTCGTGGTAGGCGACCGACACCTCGAGAGGGTGGCGCTCGGCCACCGGCTCCATCTCGGCCAGCAGCTCGGAGAGGTCGCGCACCTTGGCGGCGAAGGCGGCGGCCCGCCCGGCCCAGACCGGGTCGTCGCGCAGCAGGTGGCCGTACTCCTTCATAGAGGAGCCGCAGCCGGCGACGTTGACGACCACGGCGTCGACGCCGGCCCGCTCGAAGGTTCCGATCATCGCCCTGGCGAATGCCTGCGCCTCCGCCTCCCGCCCCGCGTGCACGCTGAGCGCGCCACAGCAGCGCTGCCGCGCCGGCGCCACCACCTCACAGCCTTCCGCCGCCAGCACCCGCGCGGTGGCCGCGTTGACCTGTGGGAAGAAGACGCGCTGGATGCAGCCGGTGAGCATGCCTACGCGGCGGCGCTGCCTGCCCTGGGCGGGGATGAGCTCGTCCAGCGGAGCGGCCCTGCCAGGGTCGGGCAGCAGGCGCTCTATCGCCTGCATGGCCGCCGGCAGCCTGCGTAGCAGCCCGGACCGGCGCAGTGCCCGCTGCAGGCCCGAGCGGCGGTACAGGCTGAGCGGGCCGCGCAGCAGACGTAGCCGGCCCGGGTGCGGGAACAGCCCGAAGATCAGCGCCCGGAAGGTCCGCTCGGCGCGGGAGCGGGGGTGGCGCCGCTCGACCTGCTGGCGCGTGGCCTCGATGAGCTTGTCGTACTGGACGCCGGAAGGGCAGGAGGTGACGCAGGCCATACAGCCGAGGCAGCGGTCGAAGTGGGTGGCCATGTCAGCGTCCAGCGGCTCGCCGTCGAGGCCGACCTCCATCAGGTAGATGCGCCCCCTGGGGGAGTCCATCTCCTCGCCCCACAGCACGTAGGTCGGGCAGGTGGGCAGGCAGAAGCCGCAGTGGACGCAGTCGTCGATGAGCTGCTTGTCGGGCGGGTGATGGCGGTCGAAGGCGCCATGCGCCGCCACATCTATGTCTGCCACGTCAGATCCCTCCCAGGAAGCGACCGGGGCTCATCGTTCCCGCCGGGTCGAAGCGCTCCTTGACCCGCCGCATCAATGCGAGCGCGTCGCCGGGCGGGCCCCACGCGTCGACCCGCCGCTTGACCTCGAGCGGCGCCTCGAGCACCACGAGCGTCCCGCCGCGGCGGCCGAGGCGCTCGCGGGCGTCGCCGATCGCCGCGGCCAGGGCC
>JBKPDO010000221.1:0-13035 GCA_046727955.1 bacterium
GGTGGCAATCAGAAACACGAGGCGTGGCGCACGCGCCGTCCTCAGAACCCAACTCAACGCCACCCCCGGAACCAGCCGGGATGCTTATGCAACCCTGAGACCTCGGCGTGATCAAGCACCGGAGTCCCTTACATGAACCCTGACTACGGGGCTCAGCCCGCGGCCCGGCGGGAAAGCTCGGCGCCGGACCGGATCGCCTCGAGCACGGCCCGGGCGAGATCGGCGCCGACACGAGTGACCGGACCGGCGAACGGTGCCAGCGCCCCTGCGGGACAGGCTACGCAGATCGCGTCGGTGGCCGTGCCGGTCGCGTAGCCGGCGGCATTGGCGGCGGGGACCCGTTCGGCGGCCAGCGCCTGCGCCTTCGCCTCGACCGCTGTCTGCAGCGCGCCCACGAGCCCGGCGTCGGTGAGCGGCTCGTCGACCACCACGAGCAGGTTGATGGTTCCGGGCGCCGGGACCTCGCGGGGCCGGCTGCCCGCCGCCGCGAGCGGGTGGCCGATGCCGACGGTCGCCAGCGCCAGGGTGCCGCCCACCGCGGCCTCGCGGAATTCCGCGACCGGCGCCGCGGTCAGCATCCCGACCACGGGTCTGGCCAGATCCCCTGATTCCTCGAGCAGGTGGACGTCCGGGTCGGTGCGCGTATACGGCCGCGCCACCTCGAGATCGAGCCAGGTCCGCACCCACGCGAGGCCGCCTCCCAGCACCGCCGACGAGAGACAGCGGTGCCGCTGACTGAGGTCGACCACCAGTCGCCGGCCGCTCCTCGTGAGCGCTGGCTCGACCGCGACCAGCGGCCTCGGCGGCGGGGCCTGCTCGACCTGGCCCGTCACCCGCGCCGCTCCGGGGCCACGGGCGCACTCGGTGCCGCACGGCTGTTCGGCGCGCGGTTCTCCGGGGCCCTGCGGTTCTCCGGGGCTGCGTGGCTGTCCGGCGCGCGGTGCTCCGCGGCCGTATGGTTGTCTAGGGCCCCGCGGTTCTCCGCGGCTGTGCGGTTCTCCGGGGGCCCGCGGTTCTCTGGGGCCGCGCGGCTGTCCTGGGCCCGACTCTCCTCCAGGACGGCGCCGAGGGCCTCGACCAGGCGGCGGTTGTCGGGCGGGTCACGCACGGCGAGGCGGAGGTGATTGGCCGTGAGCCCTGGGAAGGTGTGGGCAGGGCGCACGGCGATGCCACGCCGGCCCAACCCGGCATGCGCCGCCGGCCCGTCCGGCACCTGGATCAGCAGGAAATTCACGACCGATGGCCACACCCGCACCCCTGGGAGCGCCGCGAGGCCGGCGGCCAGCTCGGCTCGCGCCGCCGCGACCCGGCGGGCGACCATCCCCGAGGGGGAGCGACCACCCGAGGCCGAAGTGCGCCGCGCCCAAGCCGCCAGCGCCGCACACGCCGGGCCGTTCACACTCCAAGGCTGGCGCGCGGCACGCAGCGACCCGACGACCTCGGCCGCCGCGAGCAGGTACCCGGCGCGCACCCCCGCCAGCCCCCACGCCTTCGTCAGGCTGCGGACGACCACCAAGCCGGGCAGCTCCCGGCAAGCTGCCAGGCTCTCCGGCTCGCCAGGCACCAGTTCCATAAAGGCCTCGTCGACCACCACCAGCCGGCCCGGCCGGACCAGCGCCGCCGCGAGCTCGGCGGGGTCGAGCGTTCCGGTCGGGTTGTTGGGGTTGCCGAGCACCACCAGATCCGCGCTGGCAGGCACGGCCGATGGGTCCAGCGTGAAATCGCGCTGCTGGCGGAAGACGCGCTCGACCGGGTGACCGCGGGCGCGCAGGGCGGCTTCCGGCTCGGTAAAGGACGGGTGGACCACGACCGCGCGCAGCGGACGGAACGCGCTGGCGATCAGCCAGAACGCCTCGGCGCTGCCGTTGGTGGGGAGGACCTCCTCGGGCGCGCGGCCGTGCCGCTCGGCGAGCGCCACCACAGCCTCGCGGTCGTCGGGGTAGGCGCCGGCGCGCCGGATGGCCGACGCCAGCTCGTCCCGCAGCCATCCGGGCGGCCCGCCCGGAACCACGTTGACGGCAAAGTCGAGCTGCCCGCCGGCCACCATCGTGTCCCCGTGCAGCCGCAGCTCCGCCGGCACCCGGCCGTCCGTGAGCGCGTCCGCCGCCGGGGCCGCTCGCTCCGGCGTATCGAGCCACGGCGGGGCCAGGCCTCCCGCCCCACGGCCCTCGCCCCCGAGCTTGGCTCCCCCGGCGGGCTCGGCCACCCGGGCGAGGCCGGTCGCCGGGTCGGCGCGGTCGACTCCCAGGCCAGGGTCGGTGGCCCGCCCGGCGGGCTCGGCCACTCCAGCGGAGTCGGTCGCCGGGTCGGCGGGCTCGGCCACCCCGGCATGGTCGGCTCCCAGGCCAGGGTCGCTGGCCCGCTCGGCGGGCTCGGCCACCCCGGTATGGTCGGCCACCCCGGCGAGGTCGGTGGTGCGGCCGGCGAGCACGAGCAGGACCCGCTTGGCGGATCTGGCCAGGGCCTGCAGGGCCTCGCCGGCGAGGTCCAGGTAGCGGCGCGGCCCAGCGCCGTGGGGGAGCAGCCCGAGGCCGCTCTCTTCGGCGACGACGACCGTCAGACCCGGCCGGGCGGCCGCCGCCTGGGCGAACGCCCGAACCGCCGCGACCGCTCGCTCGTGGGAGGCCCGTCCCTCGGTCCCCAGCGGAGCCACCGCCTCGTCCGTCCACAGCCCGCCCTCCCGCATCAGCCGGGCGAGCCAGAGCGCGACCCCGTCCACAAGCAGCGTCTCATGCGCCGCGACGGTCGCGACGGTGGGGTCGTCACACTCAACCGTTCGCCAGCCTGCCGGCCGGCGCCGGCGGTGCCGGCCGATACGCTCGGCCATCTCCGGATCGTCCGCCGAGCCTGTGGCCAGGTAGCAAACGGGCTGGCCCGCGGCGGTAGCGAGCCGCTCCGCAACCTCGCTCTTGCCAGAGCGAATCCCCCCGACTACCAGGATCAGTGGCATCAGTGCGGGTGTCCGTGGTCCTGGGGGTGGAAATGGGGCACAGCGACCGCTCCTACCTTGTGCTCGAAGCCGGGCAGGGCGACCCGGTGCACGCACAGATCGCAGTTCATGCGCGGGTCGCCCTCGATGGCCTCGCGGTACCTGGCGAGCACCAGGCGCGCGACCCGGTCATCGGGGCCAAGGTGGTCGGCCACGCGGACCTCGACCTCCGGATGGGCGGCGGCGGACTCGGCGCACTGCTTGTGAACGCGCGCCTCCAGCCTGCCGCCGAACAGCAGGTATGGCATGGCCACGATGCGGCGGGCGCCGAGCCGCCACAGGCGGTCCAGCCCCTCGGGGACGAGGGGAGCGGTGATGCCCGCATAGCAGACCTCGACCAGCGGCCAGGGGCGGCCCTCCCATAGCAGGCGGCCGAGTTTGGCGAGGTCAGCGTTGGCGTCAGGGTCCGAGGCGCCGCGGCCGACCAGCAGGACCGCGGTGGCCGCGCGGTCCTCGAAGGGCACGGCGTCGGCCAGCCGGTCGTCCACCACGGCCAGCAGATCGGGGTGGAGGCCGAGGTCACGGCCGTAGCGGAACCTGACGCCCGGGTGCTCACCGCGGCAGCGGACCAGCAGCGCGGGGATGTCGTTCTTGGCGTGGCCCGCCGCGAGCAGCATGAGCGGCACGACGACCACGTCGCGAGCGCCGACGGCGACGAGGTCGGCGGCGGCCACCGTCACCGGCGGAGGCGACAGCTCGATGAAGCCGCTCGCGACCCGCAGGCCGGGGTCGAGCTCCCTGACCCTCCCGGCCAGCGTGTGCAGCTCGCGCGCGCCGGCCTCGTCTCTGGTGCCGTGGCCGGCGATCAGCAGCGCCGGCCGCCGGCCCGGCAGCTTGGTGCCGTTCACGTTCCATCCCCCCAGTAGTGCCGACCCCGGAAGCGACTGCCCGGTCGGCGCCGGGCTCCCATGGGCTCCACGCTATGCACTCGCATCACCTCGGCAGGGGTCGACCGGGCAAACGCTTGGAGGGGAGGCAGTACAGCAACGCGTTGACGGCCGCGGCGGCGACCGCCGAGCCGCCTTTGACACCGCGGTTGGTGGCCGCCGGCAGGCCGCTGGCGGCCAGCGCGCGCTTGGCCTCCACCGCGCCGACGAATCCCACCGGCAGGCCGATCACCAAGGCGGGGCTGGCCTGGACGACGAGCAGCTCCTCGAGCGCGGTGGGGGCGCACCCAATCACCCACACGGCGCCCGGCCCCACCCGGGTGGCGGCCACCCGCACCCCGGCGGCGGACCGAGTCGCCTCGCCCGTGGCGGCCTCCCGCTCGGCCATATCCAGGGAGGCGGTCGGTCTGGCGCCGACCCGGGCGGCGGTGAGGTCCAGCACGCAGAGCGTCTCGCGGGTGGTGATGGCCGCGCCGACCATGCGGACGTCGACGACGATCGGTGCGCCGGCGCGCAGGGCCTCGAGGCCAGCCTGGAGCGCGCTCTCGTCCAGCAGGAGGTCATGCGCGTACTCAGGATCGGCGGAGGCGTGGATCACCCGCTCCGCGACCGCTCGTGACAGCGGGCCGAGCTGCGAAAGGTCGACCATGGAGCGGAGGACCCGGTAGCTTTCGGTCTCGATCGGGTGGACCGATCGCCGGGACACGGGCGGGGCGCCATCGCCACCGCCATCGCCACCGCCATCGCCACCGCCATCGCCACCGCCATCGCCACCGCCATCGGCATCGGCACCGTTGCGATGGTCCGGGTAGCCGCGGGGGGTCACCATCCGGCCGGCAACGACGCGGGTCTGGCGCGCGCCGATCACCACCGTGGTCGTCATGCCGGCGCGAGCGACCTCGAGCTGGCCGAGGGTGGTCAGCTCCACCCGCTGCCCCGGCCGGTAAGCGTCGGTCACCAGGCCCACCGGTGTCTCCGGCCCGCGGTGCCGCAGCAGCAGCCGCCGCGCCTCCTCCAGCTGCCAGCCCCGCCCGGAGCTGCGCGGGTTGTAGAGGGAGATCACGAAGTCTCCCCTGCCGGCCGCCTCGAGCCGGCGGCTGATCAGCGGCCAAGGGGTGAGGAGATCGGACAGGGAGATAGCGCAGTGGTCGTGGCCCAGGGGCGCGCCGAGCAGCGCGGCGGCGGCGAGCGCCGCGGTGACACCGGGCACGCCGATGACTTCGACCTCGGGTGTTGCCTCGGCCAGCGCCGGCGACGCCATCCCGTACACCCCGGCATCGCCGCCGCTGACCAGGGCGACCGCGGCACCTCGCCGCGCCTCGCCAAGGGCGACCCGGGCGCGCTCCAGCTCGCTGCCGACCGCTGACACCTCGATCCGAGTGCCAGGGCGCAGCAGCTCGCGAACCCGGTCGACGTAGCGGTCGAGGCCGACGACGAGCTCGCAGCGGGCGAGCGCGGCGCGGGCGAGCGGCGGCACCAGCTCGGGATCGCCGGGGCCGGTGCCCACCAGGTAGAGCCGCCCGCGCGGCCGGGCGCGCGCCACCGCCACGGTGGCGCGAGCGCTCTTGCGCTTTGGCAGGACCAGCTCGGCGCCATCGGCCAGGGCGGCCGCCTCGGCGACGCTGGCAGTGCCGACCGCCCGAGCCACCACCGTCGACGGGTTCGGGACGGGCACGGCGGCCAGCCGGTCGGCCGGGTGGAAACGGAGCGGCCAGCCCCGCTCGCGAGCCGCCTCGGCGAGCCCCGGCTCTCGGCGCTTGGCGTCGACGCTGGCCATGGTGGCAACCGACGCCGGCGCGAGCCCAGCCTCCTCGAGCGCCTGGTCGATCAGCTCGAGGATCTCGGCGGCGGGCGCTCCGCCGCTGCAACCGACCCCGACCACCAGGGACGGCGGCCGGTACACCACCGCCGGCCTGGGCGGGTCGACTAGGCGGTCGCTGATCAGCAGGCAGGGAGCGCGGGCTTCCCGGGCGCCCACCACGACCACGGGCATGGGCGGGAGCGGCCAGCGCTGGTCGGCGACGAGCGCGACCCGCTCACCGGCGACGACAGCGGCCCCGACCGCGGCGAGGTCCGAGCCGGCCTCGATGCGGAAGCCGAGGTCGGCGCCCAGGTCGTCGAGGGCGGGATGGCCGAGGGCGTCGCTCGCTGTGGTGACCACTGGAGTGGCGCCGAGCGCCTCGGCGACCCGGCCAGCAAGACGATTGGCGCCGCCACCGTGCCCGCCGGCGAGCGCGACCGCGAAGCGGCCGGCGTCGTCCACGCACACCAGCCCGGGGTCTACCTCCTTGCCTTCGAGCAGCGGGGCGGCGAGCCGCACGGCGATCCCGGCCGCCATAAAGGCGACGATCCCGTCGCACTCCGCCCAGGCGGCGCGGAGCGCGGGCTCGGGGCGCCCCGGGTAGGCGCGCGCGTCCGGCCACGTCCGCTGCAGGTGGGCGGCGAGCGCCCCACCGCCACGGGTCGCCCACACCAGCCCGATCACGACTTGACTCCCGTGACGAGGAACACCGGGTTCACAGCGACCGACTCCTCGAGGCATGCGCTGGTCTGGAAGCGGCTCGCCTGCAATCGGACGGTGTCCACGTCCAGGCCGGCGGCCGCGAGCGCTCGAGCCGCTCCAAGGACCCGCTCCTCGTTCGCCAGCCGGGCGCTGCCGGTGAGCGCCACCACCACCGCCCGCCGCGCCCTTGCACCGACCACCTCGACGATCTCGGGCAGACCCTCGCCTCCGCCGCCGATGAACGCGATGTCCGGCTCCGGCAGACCGGCGAGCGCCTCGGGGGCCGTGCCCTCGACCACTCGCACGGTCACGCCGTGCCGGGCGGCATTGCGAGCGACCAGCGCGCATGCCGCCGGGTCGCGGTCGACCGCCACCACCGCGGCGCCGAGACGCGCGCACTCCACCCCGACCGATCCGCTGCCCGCGCCGACGTCCCACAGCAGGTCACCAACGCCGGGACCGAGCCTGGCGAGCGCCAGCGCGCGCACCTCCGACTTGGTGATCATGCCGCTGCGATGCTCGAACGCCACTTCCGGCAGGGCCCAGCGGGTCGGCGTGCGACGCGCGGGCCAGGCCGTGGCCTTCGCCCTCGCGACGGCGGCGCTCTCGTCGAGGACCAGCACCACGTTGGGGTCGGCCCAGCGTGCGGTGGCGACGCCGGCCGGGTCGCCCTCGACCACCCGCCCATCGGGCTCGCCGAGTCGCTCGGCCACGAGCAGCACCCGGTCGAGGCCGCGCAGCTCGGTGGCCAGCTCGGCCGGGCCGAAGCCGGGCTGGGTGAGCACGGCGACCTTGGGATGGGCCAGGCACGCGTTCACCGCCGGCCTCGGGTCGCGGCCGTGCGCGCTCACCACCACGGCGTCGTCCCAGGGCAGCCCGGCGGCCGCGAACGCGCCGGCGACGGCCGAAACGGCCGGCAGGACCTCGAGCCGGCGGCGGCCGAAGCGTGCGGCGAGCGCCCGCACGATGCCGAACAGCCCCGGGTCGCCCGATGCCAGCACCACTACAGGCCCGACGCTGGCCGCGATCGCCGCGAGGGCGGGCTCGAGGTCACCGCCAAGCTCGACGAGTCGGTGCGGCTCGAGCGGCGCCGCGAGGTCGAGGTGGCGGCGTCCACCCACGACCAGTGCGGCGTGGGCGAGACGGTCCCTGGCCAGCTCGCCGAGCAGCGACGGCCCCACGCCGACGACGGTGATCGGCGTTGTCCCCCGCGCCATCAGCGATCACCGCCTCGGGGAGGCCCACCGCGGGACCGAGGGGCCGGAGCGAGGACCGGCAGCGGTGCCGCCTGCGGCGGCGGCGCCTGGGCCGCAGGCACCGCCTGGGCCGCAGGCACCAGGGCCCGCCCAACCGGCCTGAGCGAGTCGAAGTCGACCATGACCACCTCGACGGCCAGCCGACCGCGGACGAAGCGCGCCAGGTTCTCGGCCACCCGGGCGCACAGCAGGTCGCAGGGCGCCGTCAGGCCGGCGGCGCTCCACAGCTCATAGGCGTGCCTGGCGGTGTTGGCCGACCCGACGGCGTCGACCAGCTCCTGCTCACCGCCCGCCTCGGCGGTCAGGCACGCCAGCAGATCGGGGTCCACGCGCGAGCGGGTCCAGTGGGTCATCAGCACGCCCGCGCCCAGCTTGGCGAGCTTGCCGGCCATGCCCACGAAGGCGCAGCGGGCGAGTCCGCGCGTGGCCGCCCGCTTGAGTGCGTGGCCGGTGAAGTCGCCGACCTCGACGAAGCAGACCTCGTCGAGGTCCGGGTGCAGGCGCATGGCCGCCTGCTCGGTGCGCCCGCCGGTGGACAGCACCACCGTGTCCAGCGCCAGCGCGGAGATGACGTCCACGGCCTGCTCGACGCTGGCCTGCCAGGCGGCGGTGGAGAACGGCCGCACGATGCCGGTGGTCCCCAGGATCGAGATGCCGCCGACGATGCCGAGCCGCGGGTTGGTCGTCTTGCGGGCCATCCGCTCGCCGCCGGGCACGCTGATCAGCACCCATGCCCCCCTGGTCGTGAGGTCGATCACCTCGCCGACCGCAGCCGTGATCTGCCGGCGCGGCACGGGGTTGATGGCGGGCCCGCCGACCTTGAGGCCGAGCCCAGGGCGCGTCACGGTGCCGACGCCCTCGCCACCCTCCAGGCGCACGCCCGGCTCTGCCTCGAGGCCGACCCGAGCGGTCAAGTGGGCGCCGTGGGTCACGTCCGGGTCGTCACCGGCGTCCTTGACCACCACCGCCTCGGCCCAGCCATCGCCTAGCTCGCAGCGCGCGACCGGGAAGGCGACCCGGCGGCCGGTGCGGGGCAGCCCGATCTCGACCCGCCGCTGCGGCTCACCCGTGACCAGCGCGGCCGTGGCCGCCTTCGCCGCGGCCGCCGAGCAGGTGCCGGTGGTCCAGCCGGGCCGCAGGCTGCGCGCCGCCATGCTGGCCGTGCGCGGCAGGTCCGGTTCGCGCAGCTCTGGGGGACCGAGGCCAGGGGCGGGCGGAGGATCAGGCGGGCGCATCGCTCACCCCCTCGGCCTCCGGATCCGGGCGCGCCTCCGCGCGACGGAAGGTGTGGCTGAACGCCGGGTGGTAGAGGTTGGAACGGCGGCCGCCGTCGTCGGCCAGGGCCGGTCCGACCAGGACCAGGGCGTGTTTGCTGATGCGGGCGCCCCGGATCTGGTCGGCCAGCTCAGCGAGGCGGCAGCGGATGACCACCTCGTCGGGCCAGGTCGCGCGGTAGACCACGGCGCAGGGTGTATCGGGCGGGTAGCCACCGGCCTCCAGCTCGGCCTGCAGGGCGCGCGGCCGGGAGCACGACAGAAAGAGTGCCATCGTGCTGCCCGAGCGGGCCAGCTCGCGCACGCGTTCGCGCGGCGGCATCGAGCTCGAGGTCCGGGTCGCCAGGCGGGTGATGACCACTGACTGCGCCACCCCGGGGATGGTCAGCTCACGGCCGACGGCGGCTGCCGCGGCGGCCAGTGACGACACCCCGGGCACGATCTCCCAGGGGAGCCCGCGGCGGTCACACTCGGCGATCTGCTCCTGGATGGCCCCGTACAGGGTGGGATCTCCCGAGTGCACCCGCGCCACCATCAGGCGCTCCGCGACGGCCCGGTCGTAGACCGCCGTCACCTGCTCGAGCGTGAGCCGCGAGGAGTCGAGCAGCTCGGCCGCGGGCCGGGCGTGGGCGAGCACCTCTGGGCTGACCAGGCTGCCGGCCCACACGACCACGTCCGCCGCGGCGATGGCGGCCGCCCCGCGAAGGGTCAGCAGATCGGCCGCGCCTGGTCCCGCACCCACAAACCACACCATCGGCCGCGGCCGGGTGAGCGACCGCGGGCCGGAGGGCGGGCGGCCGGTCGGGGCGGTCACAGCTTCGACCCCCTGGCGGGGCGCTCTGGCAGCGCGATCACGGTGGACAGGTAGGGCCCCGCCTCCCCGCCGAGCTTGGTGGCCGGTTCGATGATCTCGTCCGGCAGACCGAGGCGCGCTCCGTACACCGCGCGCTCGAGCCGGCCAGCGCGTCGCAGCGTGTCCACGATCTCGGGCAGATAGCGCCCGCCCTTGTAGCAGACCACCGTGTCGAAGCCTGCCAGCGCCTCGTCGAGCCGCCGTGTGCCGGCCGCGACCGGCAGCAGCGCCAGGCGTTCGCCGCCCTCGACCAGCACCGTGCCGCTGCGCGCCGCGAGGTCCTGCATGGCCGTCACGCCCGGGACGGTTTCGATCGCGATGTCCCCGACCAGCGTCCGTACCGTGGCGACCAGGTAAGAGAAGGTCGAGTAGACAGCGGGATCGCCGAGCGTCGCAAAGGCCGCCGACCGGCCGGCGGCGACCACCTCTGCCACCGCCGCGCCCGCCCGGTCCCAGCTCTCCTCCCGCTTCGCGGCGTCGCCCGCGAGCGCGAAAGTGAGCCGCCGCAGCTTCGAGCTGGAAACGTAGGCGAGCGTCACCGCCTCGGCTCTGCCCGTCTCACCGGTGTCGCCGACCGGCACGAACACCACGTCGGCGCGCTGGAGCACGCGCACGCCCTTCACGGTGATCAGCTCCGGGTCGCCGGGGCCGACGCCCACGCCGACGAGCCTGCCGGTTCCGGTCATGCCAGCGCCTCAGCTGCCGCCAGCAGGCGGCTCGGCACGTCCGGGAAGGCCGCCCAGTGGGTATGGAGAAAGCTGGCATGCACCCCGCCGGCCACGAATCCCTCCGGACGCCCCGCGGAGACCGGTCCAGCCGGGGGTGCGGGTCGAGCCCCATGCGCAGGTCCGGCCCGCTCCGCCGTTCCGGCCTGCTCCGCGGGTCGAGCCCGAGGCGCGGGTCCGGCCCGCTCCGCGGGTCCAGCTCGCCCCGGCGTGCGCCCGTGAGCGGGGTCACTTAGCAGCCACGCCGGCTCGCTGCCAGCCGCCGGCTCCAGTGCCGAGTAGTGGAACTCGTGACCGTAGATGGTGCGCCCCGCCCCGGCCAGCGGCGAGGGCGAAGCGGCCCTCGCCTGCCGGTAGCCCAGGGTGAGCCGGCCGGTCATGCGCCCCTCGGCATCGAGGACCCCGCACATGGGCAGGCCGTCGAGGCGACGGGCCAGATAGAGCAGCCCGCCGCACTCTGCCACCACGGGACGTCCACTCGAGGCGAACCGCCGCACGGCTGCCCGTAGCGGCTCGTTGGCGGCGAGCGGCTCGGCGTAGGTCTCGGGGAAGCCGCCTCCGAGGTAGAGGGCGGCGCTGCCGGCGGGCAGCCGCTCGTCCGCGGTCGGGTCGAACTCGACCAGGTCCGCCCCGTTGGCCTCCAGAAGCTCGAGGTTCTCTTGGTACACAAAGCTGAACGCCGGCCCCGAGGCGACCGCGACGCGCACGCTTGAGCGAGGGGAGCCAGGGAGACCAGGGACCCCAGGGAGACTAGGGAGACTAGGGAGACTAGGGGACCCAGGGTGGCCAAGCGGACCAGGGTGGCCAGGGCCGCCGGAGGGGCCACTCGCGCTGGCGCAAGGGTCCCAGGGATCCGCTCGGAGCACGGGCGCGCTGGCCGCGACGGCGGCGATGGCATCGAGATCGCAGCCGCCGGCGACCGCGGCTGCCAGCGCGGCGACCGTCCGCCTCGCCGCGGCACGACGCTCGGCGACGGGCACCAGGCCGAGGTGCCGCTCGGGCGTTGCCAGATCGCGCTGGCGGCGCAGGACGCCGAGCACCGGCACACCGAGCGGCCCGAGCGCCCCACGCAGGACCTCCTCGTGACGCTCTGAGGAGACGCGGTTGAGCACGACCCCGGCGAGCCGCAGCTCGGGATCGAAATTGGCAAAGCCGTGGACCAGCGCGGCGACGGAGCGCGCCATGCCCGAGCAGTCCACCACCAGCACGACCGGCGCGCGCAGCAGCTTCGCCACCTGCGCTGTCGACGCCAGCTCGCCGCCGCCCCTGGCTCCGTCGAACAGGCCCATAACGCCCTCGACGATCGCCAGGTCCGCGCCAGCCACTCCGTGTACGAACAGGGGCGCGACCAGCTCCGGGCCGGAAAGGAAGGCGTCCAGGTTGCGGCCCGGCCGGCCGGTGGCCAGGGCATGGTAGGAGGGGTCGATGAAATCGGGGCCGACCTTGAATCCCGTCACGGCACGACCGCGCGCGGCGAAGGCGCCAAGCAGGCCGGCGGCCACGCTGGTCTTGCCCACACCAGAGTGGGTGCCGGCCACCACCAGCCGCGCGGTCACCACTCGATCCCCTGCTGCCCACGGATGCCCTGGTCGAAGGGGTGCTTGACCTTGTGCATCTCGGTTACCAGATCGGCGATCTCCAGCAGCGCATCGGGGGCATTGCGGCCGGTCACCACGACGTGCTGGAACCCCGGCCGGTTGCGCAGCACCTGGACCACCTCGGCGGTGTCGACCCAGCCGAACGACATCGGGTAGGTGAATTCGTCGAGGATCAGCAGCTCATAGGTCTCGGCGGCGATGCGGCGCTTGACCTCTTCCCAGCCCTCGCGCGCCAGGTCGGCGGACTGTCCCAGATCGCGGGAGACCCAGGTCCAGCCGTCGCCCATGCTCTCCCAGGCGATGCCACCGAGCGCCTCCGCCGACTTGCGCTCGCCGATGCGCCACTTGCCGGACTTGACGAACTGGTAGACGCCCACGCGGTAGCCGCGCGCCCAGCCGCGCAGCATGATCCCGAACGCGGCGGTCGACTTCCCCTTGCCGTGGCCGGTGTTGACGATGAGCAGGGGATGGTCCCGCCTGGCCCGCGCGGCGCGCTCAGGCTTGCTGGCGGACGCGGCCTCGTGACCCTGAGAGGTCATACGACCTCCCTGGTGTGTCGCCCCGGCCGTGCCCGCCCCGCCACCGGATCCGCGCCGGCAGTGGTGCGAAAGCCGCCGATCGCGCCGGGAGCGCCGGTGAGGGCGCGTACCACACCAGCGAGCGGCTGCGCCTCCAGCGCCTCCAGCCGCAGGCAGGGCGCGGCGAGGGCGCGAGCCAGCTCAGCGGCGAGGCCGAGCCGGACCACGCCGTCTTCGGTGTCGACCACCACCGCGCCGACCCCGCGCGCCGCGAGCGTCCGCGCCTCGGCCAGCGCCGCCACGACGGGATCGAGCCTGTCGGTGGCGGGCCCACGGCCCGCGGCGGCACCGGGGAGGCGATCCCCGGGAACGGCGGGAGGGCCGCCCCCGGGAACGGCGGGAGGGCCGCCCCCGGGAACGGCGGGAGGGCGG
>JBKPDO010000222.1:0-15337 GCA_046727955.1 bacterium
AACAGCTCGTCGATCTGGGCGCGGATGCGCTCGACAGCAGATAGTCTCGGGGGCACGGGCGTGGACCTCCTCAGCTCGAGTTGCTAGCTCTGCTGGGAGCCTACGCCCGTCCTACTTTTCCACCGCTACCCGGACGCCACCCGCCTGAGGAGATCGTCCGCGAAACGATCGCCTGCATCATCTTCGAGGCGGTCAGTAACGAGACAGCCGCGATGTTGCACAACGGCGAGCACCCCGCGTGGGCGACTGCTGAGGCCGAGCGGCTCATGCGTGATACTGCTCAGGCGCTCGCGCTACGCGTTCACCTGTCACCAGATGGACCCACGCCTACCGAGTTCTCGGAAGCCATAGCCCGGGGCATCGAAACGATGCGCGAGATCTGGGGCAATGGCTGATGGCGGACTACTCGATGCGCTTCCAGATCCCGGAGTCCATGTCGCCGACGTTGGCTCGAACCCGGTTCTTCTGGGTACGCGACAGCATGCGTGACTCGTTTGTGTCGACACTGCTGCCCAGGCACAAAGCCCTTGGCCCGCGACTCGGCGCGCTCGGTCCGGTGGCTGACGCCAACGTCGACCTGGTCAGGCTCGCCGTCATGGTGTATGCGGCTGACCGTTCCACGCTGCGCAGGGTCGGTGTCACCAATTGGTCGCGACGCGAGCTATGTCTGGAAGTGCCGGTCTCCGACCCATCCCGCTGGGAACCGATTCAAATCCAACTACAGAGTCTCCTCGGCTTTCTGTCGGGCGACACCTGGACGCTCGGCTTCCGTAAGGCCCGGGCACCAAGGGAACAGACAGGTGAAGACCGCTTCGCGGGCGCGCAACGGGTCGTGCTGCTGAGCGGCGGAGCAGACTCCGCGGTCGGCGCGCTGCTTTCGCGCCGTGAACTGGGCGATGCCCAGCACGTGCTGATGTCGCACGTCGGACTGACCACCCTCGCGCCAGTGCAGCAGAGAATCGCGAAGCGCATTGGCGAACTGATCGACGGCCCGGCGCAGTTCCACCAGCAGATTCACTTCTCCCGTCACGCCACGCAGTTCGAGGGCACCCGCTTTCGCAATGAGACCTCGACCCGCACCCGATCGTTCCTGTTCCTCGCTTTCGGCCTGGCCATCGCCTCGATAGAGGCCCTGCCGCTGTGGATCCCCGAGAACGGCTTCGCCTCACTCAATCTGCCGTTGACGGCCGACCAGCGGGGCAGCCTGTCCACCCGCACCACTCATCCGTTGTTCCTTGAACAGCTTGCGGCCTTGGCCACGGCCGCCGGTGCGCACGCCCAGATCGAAAACCCGCTGGCCGGCATGACCAAGGGCGAGATGTTCGCCCAGGTCACTGAACTAGTCGGCAAGGACACGGCATCCGACTTCCTGAGCGCCACTCACTCCTGCGGTCATACCGGGCACCGCGCGCTCCACCTGTCGCCGCTGCAGCACTGCGGCGTCTGCTTTGGTTGTCTCCTGCGGCGCGCCTCCTTCCTCGCCGCTCACCTGAAGGACCAGACCGAATACCTATCCGCCCGAGCCACCAACCGCCCCGACGCCTACCTGCGCTCCAAGTCGATGGAGCCTTCCCCCCGTGCCTTCCTGGCGCGCGGCTTGCGTACCAGTGATCTCGCGTCGCTCACCCTGCCGAGCACCTACGGCACGGCCGCGGCCCGCGACATCTGCGAACGCGCAATCGCTGAGCTGGAGTTGCTCTTCCCATGAGATCCGCGCTGCCACCACTGGATCTGCACGGTCACATCGACGTTGGGGTTCCGGCCGACGATCTGTATGGCCTACGCACCGTCGTCTTCGCGGCCACGCGCTCGCTCGCCGAGACGCGTGCTGCGCTGCAACGGCGGGACGACCTGATCGTGTGGGGTGTCGGTAGCCATCCGGGTGTGACTCGGAGCCATCACAGCTTCGATCCCGCTGACTTCCGGACCTTGATCGGGCAGAGCGCCCTCGTGAGCGAGTTCGGCCTTGACGGTAGTGCGAAAGTTCCGCTTGAGCAGCAGCTGCAGACGCTCCGCGGCGCCCTGGACGTCTTGGCCAGCGAGCCCCGCATCACCAGTCTGCACAGCTACCGGGCGACCGACCAGCTCCTCGATGAGCTGGTCTTGCGGTGGGTGCCAGGCACGGTGCTGCATTGGTGGCTCGGAAGCGCCACGGCGACCAGGCGTGCGGCCGAGCTGGGGTGCTACTTCTCGGTCAATGCGGCGATGTTCCGGCGCCCCGGCGTGCTCCGGCACATCCCGCTGGACCGGCTGCTCACCGAAACGGATCACCCGTACGGAGACCGATCGGGGCCCGAGCCGCACCAGCCGGGAAACGTGCTCCCTGTGGAGCATGCCATCGCCCGGTTGCACGGGCTGGACCCGGATGAGGTACGGCGCATCATGTGGCGCAATCTCGACCGTCTCGTTCGTAACACTGGCTGCGAGCGCTTACTGAGCCGGCGGATTCGCTCGTATCTGATTGTGGCCGGATCGTAACTATTCAGGGGTCCTCAGCAGCAAGGGGCTTCCGCGGGATGGGACTGTCTTCAAACGGACCTGGTCCCGTGGGATGCCAGTAGTCAATCGTGCCCGTCACCAGCAGGTCGTCGATTGTTGATCGGACTTGAGGCCGCCGCCGGATTGTGCCCCGATCCGCGCCAAGCTCAGCAGCGACATCGACCAGCAGCCATTCCCGCTCGAGCAGCCGATCCTCCAGGGACGCCCCACAGCCGCGAAGCCAAGTTCCGCTGCGGTAGTGCACTCATCCTGTCGGTGCGGCAAGCTCGTCTATGGGCCCTGCCACTACCGTCGCTACCAGCGGAAACATGGGTTGCCGCCCGGCCCGGTCACACCTCCCACGCTGGCTGGGATTCGCTCCCATCTTGCTCTGCCCGACACGGTGTCGACGGCGACCGTTCCTCCCGCGCCGCTGGGCCGAACAGGCCCTCGATCAGCCCCGCGACTCGGGGTGCGGTCTGCGGGAGCTGGTGGATGTAGACACG
This sequence comes from bacterium, assembly GCA_046727955.1. GTDB lineage: Bacteria > Actinomycetota > CALGFH01 > CALGFH01 > CALGFH01 > DASVXQ01. Next base: position 2,985 of record JBKPDO010000222.1, read on the forward strand.
CTGGGCGAGCGCGCCGCCGTCGGCGTGGCGCAGCTGCGCGGCGATGATGGAGGCCGGTTCCTTGTTGGCCGCCATCGCCGAGGCCAGCGCGTGGCGCAGCATGTGCGGGTGGGCGTCCAGCCCGACCCCGCGAGCGAGCCTGGCGAAGCCGCGGCTGGCGTGGTTGGGGTTGAGCGCGGTGCCGCGCTCGGTCCGAAACACCAGATCGAGCTCCCGCGGCCGAGGCGGCTGGCCGGGCTCCACCCAGCGCAGCCACACAGTGGCGGGCTGCGCGCCGGCCAGGCGCAGACGGGCCTGCTGGTGGCGGTGGTGGCGCAGCGCCTGGACCGCGAAGGGCGGCAGGCTGAGGATGGCCTTGCTGGCCTTGGACTTCACCGGCCCGACCGCCAGCTCCTTGCGCCGGCCCTCTGCCCCTGCGGCGCCGTCGGGAAGGACATCGACGTCGACGATGGTGAGTTCCTGGCGGAACCGCACGGTGCCGGCGGCAAGGTCGACGTCGGACCATTCCAGGCCGCACAGCTCGCCGTTGCGGGCACCGGTGGCCGCGGCGAGCACCGTCCACGCCGCAAGCCACGGCGTGGGGTCGCCTGCTGCGGCGTCCAGCAGCAGATCGACCTGGTCGGGGAGCAGCGCCATGGTGTCTCTGTGGGGGACCCGGGGTGGGGTGGCGTCGGTGGCGACGTTGCGGGGGATTAAGCGCCAGGTCACGGCCTGCTCCAGCGCGCGGTGCAGGCAGCGGTGCACGGCCAGGATGTGCTGGGGGTCGAGCCCGCCGGGCTTGCCGTCCTTTCGCCCGCCGACGCTCAACTGGTCGTAGATCGCCTGGACTTCGAGTGCTTGCAGTGGCTTCAGGAGCCGGGTGCCGATGTAGGGGCGCACGTGATGCTTGAGCAGGGCACGATACCGCGCGACCGTCCGCGCCCGAAGGGTCGTCTGGATGTGGGCGAGCCAGCGGTCAAGGTACTGGTTGACGGTGAGCTTGTGCGGGTCCAGCGCGATGCCGTGGCTGCGGCGCTGCAATTCGTCTGCGATGGCCGCCTCAGCTTGTTTGCGGGTGAGGTAGCCACCGAGCGAGACGAGGTTGCGTTTGCCGTCCGGGCCGCGTGGCAGCTCGATCCTGGGGTACCAGCGGATGCAGCGGCTCGAGCATTTGCCCTCCTGTTTGGTGTGGCCCTTGACGCACTTGCGGCGCATGTTGCCGCGACTAGTCATCGCCGCTTACCGTTGGTGGGCTGCCGGTGGCGAGCAGGTCCAGCAGGGCCTGTTTGGGGATGCGGATGGTCCGGCCGATGCGGACCGCGCGGAGTTCGCCGCGCGCGACCGCCTCGTAGAGTTGGTTGCGCCCGATCCGCAGGATCGCCGCGGCCTCGCGGACCTTGAGGACCTCGGGCAGCCGGTCCAGCGTGCCGACGGGGTCCTGGGCTGCGCCGGGAGCGGTCGGCGGTTGGGTTTGGGCCGGCGGTCGTTCGCCATCGCCGTCGGGGTGTCGCCATCGGTGCACCTCGGTGTTCGCGTGCATTGCTTCAGCCGGCGCTGGCCGGGCTGCCCCGCCGTCGGGAGCGGCGTGGGTGGGACCATAGCTCGATTCCGCGCACAGGTGTGGCGTGTTTTTCCTGGTGGAAGCGGTCATCGTGGGGTCTCTTGGGTCTGGCTCGAACCTGGAGGGGCTTGGAAGCGGCGGAAGACGAGCACGTCCTCGTGGGCGATGACCCGCAGCGGCAAGCCGGTGGCGCGGGCCTTGCGGACGCGGTCCAACTGGAAGAACGACGGCCGCCCGACCAGCCGGTCGCCGTTGAGGCCGACCAGCAGGGCGACGTTGCGTTCGAAGCAGGCCAGCCCAGCGTCCTCGCCGGCGCGGACCAGCGCGCCGGGGAAGTCGACCAGCAGGCCGCGGCGACGCCACGGCCGCGCGGTGAGCACCACCACCCCGCCGGGCCGCAGCAGGGTGCGGCAGGCGCCGAGGATCTGCTGGATGGCGCCCAGCAGCACCTGGTCGCTGACGCGGGCGAGGTTGCCGCGACCGGTGGCGCCGGGTTCGGCGTAGCGGTTGTCGTACTTGACGACCCCGCCGGGACGGGCGTCGACCTGGCCGTGGATCGACGGGCCGTACGGTGGGGAGGTGACCACCAGCGCGACCCGGCCATGCAGCAAAGGGTCCAGCAGGTCGAGAAGTTGGCGGGCGTCGCCGGTTGTGACCGTTCCGGTCCCGGCGGCGCCCAGACTGGCGGCGTGGGCGAGGTTGGCGCGGGCGAGTTCGGCCCAGCGAGGTTCGCGCTCCACGCCGAGCGCGAGCCGGCCGAGGTGGGTGGCCTCGACCAGGGTGGTGCCGATGCCGCACATCGGGTCCAGCACCAGTTCGCCGGGCTGGCTGTAGCGCTGGATGGCGGTGCGGGCGATGGCGGGAAGCATCTTGGCGGGGTGGGCGGTGGACGCCTGGAGGTAGCGCCCGGCGCGCTGGCGGGCGGCGGGCTGTTGTGCGGTCGGCCAGACCGACAGCGGCAGCGGCGTGGACGGCTCAGGCACGGGGAACCTCCAAAGTATCCGCAGTAGATATAGGGGCTCGGGTGGGCCGGCACGAGGCGTGGGCGGGCCAGTGGTCGGCGGATGACCGGTACAGCGGCGGCGTTGCTGATCGCGCGATAGCGGGCGGCGTCAGAGATCGGCGACGGTTGGCGTCCAGCACGGTCTAGTCCTCGGGGAAGCCAGGAGGCGTTCGCACTCGCGGGGTGAGTCGCAGGACGGTCACCGGTGCCGGATCGTCGCCGCCGGTCTGCGCCGGAAGCTGCTGTTCGCGCCGACCGCAGACTGGTGGTGCGGGATGTGGATGACCATGGCGCCGTCGTCGACGCGCTGCCTGCGGGGAGCAGCGTCTGATGTCGTACCGCATCGGTCAGCCGCTCCTGGGCGTGGCGCTGGCGGCGCCTGGCCGGGCGGAGAAACCTGGCTTGGCGAAGACCAGCACGTCCTCGTGGACGAGCAGGCTGGCCGGCTCGCCCCGTTCGCGTGCCCGGCGGGTCTGGTGCAGCTGCCAAAACGACGGCCGCGCGAACAGGTCGCTGTCGCGGACGGCGGCCAGTAGCGCGACGACGTGCTGCAGGTACTGGTAGCCGGCCTGCTCGGCCAGCGTCACGGTCGCTGCGGCGAGGTCGAACACGCGGCCTTGGCGGCGCAGGTTGCGAGTGACGGTGACCAGCAGCCCACCCGGCCGCAGTACCTGGAAGCAGCCGGCGTACACCCCGGCCATCTCGCCCAGGTACGCCGCCCCGCGGGCGTGGCCGAGGTTGGCGCGGTCGGCGGAGTAGTTCTCGGTGTCGCGGCGGCACAGCCGGCCGCCGTGGCGCCAGGCGGCCTTGTCGATCATCCCCGGCGTGCAGGCGTACGGCGGGGAGGTCGCGACCAGGTCGACCGTGCCGGCCAGGTCGGCGAGCAGCTCGGGCAGGCGGCGGGCGTCACCCACGCGGACCTCGCTGCGTCCCGGCCGCTGCGGTGGTAGCGCCAGGGCGAGGTTCTTGCGGGCCAGCTCGGCCCAGCGGGCCTCCAGCTCGACGCCGACGCTGCGGCGCCCCAGGCCGGTGGCCTCGACCAGGGTGGTGCCGATGCCGCACATCGGGTCACAGACCAGCGCGCCGGGTGGGGCGTACTCGGCGATGATGCGCCGGGCGAGCTCGGGCAGCATCTTGGCGGGATGGGCGGTGGCGGCCGCCACATAGCGGCCGGCGCGCTGGGTGTGGCCGGTGGTCTGCGCGCACGGCCAGACGGCCAGGGGGACCGGCTCGGCGGCCTCGGGCGGAGACGGCGACGGGGACGGGGGCGTGGGGCGTGGTGCCATGGGCTGGCCCGTTGGCCACCGGTTGCGCCGACACTCCAAATATCCACGGCGCTCGCGCAATACGACATCACCAGCGACGCCAATTCAGCGACCGGCTCGGGTGAGCGCACCAGCCCGCCACCCCGCCCCCGTGCCGGTCGGAGGCGGCCCGATCCCCGCTGTTGGGCTGGCCGGCATAGCGGCCGGGCTGGCGGACCGGGCCGCTATCGGTGACCGGATCTGACCGCTCGGGCGCAGTACGAGCGGCCGGCACCTTGCCAGCAGGCTGATGACGGTGCTGGCAGACGCGGGGGACGTGCTGGTTCCCAGAGCGTGTTCCCGTGGTGTCCCCGCTGACAGGGGGGACACGGCGGAGACACGCCGGGAACACGCGGCGGTGCGCGGCGGCGTCGACCGCCATGGGAAGGACGACGAGCGCGGTGTTGCCCGCGTGTCTCTGCCGTGTCCCCGCCATGGGGTGTGGTGCTCCCACCGGTCGTCGAACCCAAGGAGCCGTCGCATGCCAACCCCCGACCCTGCCGCGCTGGACGTGCTGGACACCTCGTTTCGCCTGCTGGTCAGCGGGCCGTCGCCGCTGGCGCTTGACGGGCGCACCCTGGGCAGCGGACTGCCTGCCCGGCTGATCCCCCTGGATGAGCTGCGCGCGTTGCTGCTGCGCCGATCGACCCCGTTCGCGGCTCGCGATGCCGCCGTCGCCGAGCTTTTGCGCCGCGCCCGCGACGACCACGACACCTGGACCGTCGGCCTGGCCGGGGTGCTTGTCCCTGGGCTGCGCCGGGTCGCCGCCACGCTCGCCGAGGACTATCCGGGCGACCCGGCCGACATCGACGCGGAGGTCCTGGCCGGCCTGATGGCCGCGATCGGCCGCATCGACCCGGCCGGGTCGCGGCTGGCCGCCCAGCTGCTGCGGGCCGCGTTCAACCGCGCCAAGCGGCTGCGCCGCGCCGAGGTGTGGCTGGCGGCGCGGAGCACCCCGGTCGAGCCCGGCTCGATGGCCCCACCGCCGCTGGCCGGCCATCCCGACCTGGTCCTGGCCCGCGCGGTCGCCCACGGGATCATCAGCCGCGACGAGGCCGAGCTGATCGGCCTGACCCGCTTGGAGCACGTCAGCGTCGCTCAGGTGGCCGCCGCCAACGGCTACCAGCCTGGCACGCTGGCTCGTCGCCGCGAGCGGGCCGAAGCGCGCCTGGTCCGCTGGCTGCTGCGCGGCAGCCAGCCGGCCTCGAGGAGGCCGTGGCGGACCCTGCCGATCCGGCTGCACCCATCCCCGCCGCCCGGTGGCAGCCCGCACCACCAGCTCCCCACGACCGCGCGCCACGCCGACCTGCACCAGTCGCCCGACGGCGGCCAATCGCGCCCGTCCGATTCGTTCTGGGCGCCCACAGCACGGCCATGAGCGAACGGCCCGCCAGCCCGCCAGCCCCTGCCGACGGACCCGCCAGCTCGGTCGGCAGCCACAGCACCGGCCTGATCGCGCCCGGCTTCCCGAGTGGCTGCGACCAGGCCGGTTGCCACGCCTGGCCGGTCAGCGACGGGCCTTGGTCTGAACGAATTTCCGCCGCTGATGTCGAGAATCGGGGTCCTCGTGGACATTTGGAGTGCCGGCAACGTGCGGGAGGGCGGCCGGCATCGGCAGTCACTGGTTGCGCCGAGGCCAGTTCGCCGGAGGAGGTGAGGACAACGCCCTCGCCGACGGCCGCCCTCCCCACCCGAGCGCCCGCCACCCCCGCGGCTCCGCCCAGTCACCGGCACCACACCGCACCCGCCGGCGCCGGCGTCCGGTGGAGCAGGCACCTGGTGAGGCTCGACGCGTGGCTGCGCCGCGCCGCGCCCGGCCTGGTCGTCGTCGCCATCGCCGTCCTGCTCACCGTGGTCGTTGCGGCGCCGGCGCTCGCGCAGGTCCCGCCGGTCCCGCCAGCGCCGCCGGCACCACCGCCACCGCCGTCGCTGAGCCAGGTTCTCGACAGCGCCCGCAACTGGCTGGTGGCGCTGCTGGCCAGCCTGGCGACGCTGTTTTTGACCGTCGGGGGGCTGCGCTACATGGGCGGCGCCGCCGACCCTGGCGAGGTGGAGAAGGCCAAGACCGCCGTCAAGGCCGCCGCTATCGGCTATGCGCTGGCCGCGCTGGCGCCGCTGGCGGTCGGCATCCTCAAGTCCATCGTGGGGGTGTGAGCGGTGCGACCGACCCGGTCGGTCCGCGCGGCGCTCGCGTTCCCCGCCGCGGTGGCCGCGTTCGCCCTTGTTGGCCTGGTGGCCGTGCCGGGCCGGGCGGGCGCGGCCCCGCCGCAACCCACCCCACCCACCACCACCACCCAGCCGTCCCCGGCCCGCAGCGCCCCGCCGACGACCACACCCGGGCTGGCACCGCCCACCCCATCCACCACGACCACCACCCCCAGCAGTAGCGGCGGCGGGCCGTCGTTCAACCCGCTGCGGCTGCTGCCGCTGGCCAACCTTCCGGGCCTGGTCGGCCAGGCCATCAACGAGTGGTTCGCCGCGCTGCTTGTCGCCGCGCTCAACCCCACCCTGGACCTGCTTGGCCGCACCCTGCTGGCCACCCCCGACGTGACCGCCCCCGGCAGCCGCATCCGCGAGCTGTGGTGGGCCACCGCCGCGATCGCCAACTCCGGCTTCGTGCTGCTGGTGTTGGCCGGCGGGATCCTGGTCATGACCCACGAGAGCTTGCAGGCCAAGTACTCCGCCAAACAGATCCTGCCGCGCCTGGCGGTGGCGTTCGTGGCGGCCAACACCAGCCTGCTGCTTTCGGGCTGGGCGATCCGCCTGGCCAACGCCATCTCCCAGGCGGTGCTGGGCGAAGGCGTCGACCCCGCCCGCGTCGCGCAGACCCTGAGCCCCCTGCGGCTGCTGCCACCCCAGCAACGCGACGTGTTCCAGCTGCTGGTCGGCCTGGTCATCGCCGGGCTGGCGCTGGGGCTACTGCTGGCCTGCATCGCCCGCGCCGCGCTGGTCGCGCTGCTGGTCGCCGCCGCGCCGCTGGCGCTGAGCCTGCACGCGCTGCCCCACACCGACGGGCTGGCCAGGCTGTGGTGGCGCACCCTGGGAGCCTGCCTCGGCGTGCAGATCGCCCAGTCGCTGGTGCTGATCGCCGCACTGCGGGTGTTCTTCGATACCGACCGCGCCCAAGTGCTGGGCATCGGCACCGGCCGGCTGGCCGACCTGCTCGTCTCCGGCGGGCTGCTGTGGCTGCTGCTGCGCATCCCCGGCTGGGCCCGCCGGGCGGTGTTCGGCCCCCGCACGGGCGGACTCGGCCGGCTGGTCCGCGGCTACGCGGTGTACCTGGTCGCCGGGCGGTTCCTGCGCCGCTTGCCCAGGAGGAGGTGACCCAGATGCAGCAGCGCGTGCGCATGCCTGCCAACATCGACCAGCCCGACCGGATCCTTGCCGGCCTGACTGCCCGGCAGCTGCTCATCCTCGTCATCGCTGGCGTGCCCGCGGGCCTGCTGCTGCTGCTGGCACGCCAGCTGCTGCCCCTGCCGGCGGCCACCGTGGTGGCGGCGCCGCCGCTGCTGGTCGGCGCCGCGCTGGCGCTGGGCCGCCGCGACGGCGTCGCCCTCGACCAGCTCGCCGTGGCCGCGCTGCGCCACCACCTTGCCCCCAGCCGGCTGGTCCCAGCGCCAGAGGGCGTCACCGCGCCGGCCGCCTGGCACCAGCCCGCCGCGGCCGGCCAGCCACCGGTCGCCCCGCTGCGCCTGCCCGCCCGCGACCTCAACACGCATGGCCTGCTCGACCTCGGCCCGGACGGCGCTGCCATGGTCTGCGAGGCGTCCACCGTCAACTTCGCGTTGCGCACCCCCGCCGAACAGCACGCGCTCATCGGCGCGTTCGCCCGCGCCCTGCATGCACTCACCAGCCCCGTACAGGTCCTGGTCCGCGTCGAACGCGCCGACCTGCACGCGCACCTGCGCCAACTCGACCAGGATGCAGGGGGTCTGCCGCACCCAGCCCTGGAGACCGCCGCCCGCGAACACGCCCGCTTCCTTCAAGAGCTGGCCGGCCGCCGCGATGTGCTCCGCCGCCAGACCCTGCTGGTGCTGCGCGATCCCAACCCGCCCCCGAAGGCCGCGCCGATCCTGCAGCGCCGCGCCGACGAGCTGGCCGGGCTGCTCGGCGCGTGCGGGATCACCCTCACCCCCCTGGACGGCGGCCAAGCCACGGCGGTGCTGGCCAGGGCCTGCGACCCCGAAGCCCCACCACCACCTGCTGGCCTGGCCGCCCCCAGCGAGATCATCCACGGAGCCACCCCATGAGCATCCGCGGCAGGCTGCGGTTGCGGCTGGCCCGCCGCGGCGCACCACCCGAGCCGCCCGCTGGGCTGCTCGGCCCTGACGCGCTGCAGATCGGCCCCGCCCGGCTGCAGGCCGGCGCCACCTGGTGCCGCACGCTGATCGTGACCGGCTACCCCCACCAGGTCGGCGCGGGCTGGCTGGAGCCGCTGGCTGGCTGGAGCCGCTGGCTGGCTACCCCGGCAACGCCGACATCGCCCTGCACATCGACCCCATCCCCCCAGCCGTGGCCGCGCAGCGGCTGCGCCGCCAGCTCGCCCGGCTGGAGTCCACCCGCCGCCTGGACGCCGACCGCGACCGGCTCGCCGACCCCGACGTGGAGGCCGCCGCCGAAGACGCCGACGCCCTGGCCCGCCGGGTGGCCCGCGGCGAGGGCCGCCTGTATCAGGTCGGCCTGTACGCCACCGTCCGCGGCCACACCCAGGAGGAGGTCGACGCCGAGGCCGACCGGCTGCGGGCGCTGTGCGCCTCGCTGCTGCTGGACGCCCACCCGGCCACCTTCCGGACCCTGCAGGGCTGGACCACGACCCTGCCGCTGGGCCTGGACCAGCTTGGCGTGCGCCGCACCATGGACACCGCCGCGCTGGCCGCCGGGTTCCCGTTTGCCAGCGCCGACCTGCCCACCCCAGGTACGGGCGGGGTGCTGCTTGGCCGCAACACCCACACCCGCGGGCTGGTCTTCTGGGACCGCTGGGCCCAGCCCAACTACAACGCCGTCATCCTCGCCAAGTCCGGCGCGGGCAAGTCCTATCTGGCCAAGCTTGAGCTGCTGCGCTGGCTTTACCACGGCGTCGAGGCCCTGGTCGTCGACCCCGAACATGAATACCGGCGCCTCGCCGACGCGGTCGGCGGGACCTACCTGCACCTGGGCCACCCCGACCAGCGCTTGAACCCCTTCGACCTCCCCCAACAGGGGCAGCCGGACGCGCTGGCCGGCCGCGCGCTGTTCGTGCACACCCTGGTCGGCAGCCTGCTCGGCGAGCCGCTGGATCCCGATACCACCGCCGCACTGGACCGCGCCATCATGGCCGCCTACCACGCCCGGGGGATCAGCGCCGACCCGCGCACCCACGCCCGCCCCGCCCCGGTCCTGGCCGACCTCGCCCACGCCCTGCACGGCGACGGCGACCCTGCCGCCACCACGCTGGCCGGCCAGTTGGCGCCCTACACCACCGGGTCGCACCGGCGGCTGTTCGACGGGCCCACCACCACCCACCCGCACGGGCACCTGGTGGTGTTCTCCCTGCGGGACCTGCCCGACGAGCTCAAAGCCGCCGGCACCCTGCTGGCCCTGGACGCCACCTGGCGCACCGCCACCAACCCCCAGCGGCGCCGACGCCGCCTGGTGGTGGTCGATGAGGCCTGGCAGCTCATGCGCGACCCCGCCGCCGCCGGCTACCTGTACCGGCTCGCCAAGTCCGCCCGCAAGCACTGGTGCGGCCTGACCGTGGTCACCCAGGACCCCGCCGACGTGCTCGTCACGCCGCTGGGTCAGGCCATCGTCCAAAACGCCGCCACCCAGCTGCTGCTCGGCCAGGCCCCCCAGGCCACCGAGGCGCTCACCCGCGCCTTCCACCTCTCCCACGGCGAGCAGGCCCACCTGCTGGCCGCCCAACCCGGCGACGCGCTACTGCTGGCTGGCTCCCACCGGGTCGCGCTGCGTTCACTGGCCAGCCCCACCGACCACGACCTGGTCACCACCTCCCCCGAGTTCCTCGCAGCTTTGGAGGCCGAGGCGGCGCACCCCGAGGGCGATGCCCCATGAGGTGCCCGCTCAACCCCTGGGTCCGCCGAACCGATGACGGTCTGCAAGCTCGTGCTGGTCTCGGCAATCCCGACCAGCCGCATGGACACCTGCTCGCCCGATCGGCCGCTGCCGGCCGGCAGCGCCGCGGTGGTCCACTGCAAGGCCGCCATTCCGGCGGCGAACGGTGCCCGGGCGCTGCTCACCCCGACCAGCAGAACGCGGGCCGCAAGCCCGGAGTGCTGGTCCGGTGACGCGCGCGGCGGTGGTCGTCCCAGCCGCGCTCCTGCTGCTGGTGGTGGCGCTTGTTGGCGCGGCAAGCACCGCGCTGGCCGGCCTGGTCGGCGGTGGCGACATGGGGCTGGCGCCGACCGAGCAGGCGCTGGCACGTATCCCGCCCGCCTACCTGGCGCTCTACCGGCAGGCCGCAGCCGGCTGCCCAGGGCTGCCGTGGACCGTGCTGGCCGCCATCGGACAGGTTGAGTCCGATCATGGCCGCTCGACCGCGCCTGGTGTGGCCAGCGGCGCGAACCTCGCCGGGGCAGCCGGGCCGATGCAGATGGGTATCGGCACCGGGGCGGCCGGCGACGCCTTCTGGCGGTTCGCCACCGACGGCAACCACGACGGGGTCGCCAGCCCCTACAACCCCGCCGACGCGATCCCCACCGCCGCCGCCTACCTGTGCCAGGCGCTCCGCGACCACCACGGGGATCTACGTGCTTCGGTGCTGGCCTACAACCACGCCGGCTGGTACGCCGACCGGGTCCTAGCACTTGCCGCCAGTTACGGCACCCTGGCGGCCGCCGCGCCAAACCCGGCCGCCCAGGCAGCGGTCGACTTCGCGCGGGCCCAGCTCGGCGTCCCCTACCGCTGGGGCGGCGACGGGCCGGGGGAGGGCGGGTTCGACTGCTCCGGGCTCACCCACGCCGCCTACCAGGCCGCCGGCATCCAGCTGCCCCGCACCGCCCAAACCCAGTACCAGGCCGGCCCCCACCTGCCTCCGGGTGCGCCGCTTGTCCCAGGCGACCTGGTGTTCTTCGGCGCCTCGCCGGCCCACGTCACCCACGTCGGCATGGTGATCGGCTCCGGCCAGATGATCGACGCACCCCACAGCGGCGCCACCGTCCGCATCGAGCCCTACACCGCCAGACCGACCTACCTGGGCGCCACCCGGCCCGCCAACCGCTGACATTCGAAGAGAGGAAGGATGGGACACCAGCGATGATCGGAGACGGCTACTGGTCCAGCGGCATCACGCTCAGCTACCACCCCTCCTCACACGGCTGGCACGCAGCCGCCAAGTTCTACGACGACGGCTTCGCGCACAGCGACACCGACACGGGCCTGATCTCCACGGTCGGCGTCCTGGAGAGCCGCTACTTCATCCCCGACGGACGCGAGCGTGACGGGCTGACCGTCGTGATCGACACCGTCAAGGCCGACGCCGAGCAGCTCGGCATCCACTGGCGCGACCCGGCGTTGTTCGTGCCCGGTGATGACGAGGACCCGCAGCAGCCGCTGCCAGACGGCTGGCGCGGTCTGCTCGACGAGCACGCAAACCGGCTTGGCTGGGAGAACCCCTATCCGGCCACCAATCGGTAGGGGCCTGGCTCGACCGCCGTCCTACGAGCCGACCCACGACGCGACGGCCAGCCATGCTCCACCGACCGCGGTCGCCCACCACAGAGCAGGAGGCACACGCCGTATGGACCTTGGCCCTGGCATCGACGACCCAGACGACGATGCGCCGTTGGGCGCGTCAGAACCTGGCCGAGGTGGTGTCCCAAGAGCGGTGTAAAAGACCAACTGGCGCGGGCTCCTTGTCGTGATGTTACGCAGCCGGTGTGACAGCAGTCTCAGCGATCACCTCCTCGTCGGTGAGCGCCCGGTCGAACAGCTCACGGCGAAGCTCGGCCAGCAGCCGGATGGAGCCGAGGGTCTGCTGCACGCCGCGCCAGCCGCGGCTGGCGCGGTCCAGCACCGCCCACACCAGCGACAGGCAAGTGCGCTCGCCCGGCAGCCGGCCGATCACCTTCACCCGACGGCGGGTCTCCCCGAAGGTCCGCTCGATGAAGTTGCTGTGGCGGATGCGCCCCTGGTGCTCGACCGGGAACCGCAGGTAGGTGACCAGGTGGCAGAAGTCGTCCTCCAGGCACGCCACGGCGCTGGGATACAGCTTGCGCCACTTGGCGGCGAAGCGCCGGGCCCGCCGGGTGGCCTCGGCCACGGCCGCCTCGCCGGGTGGGGCGTCGATGCCGTCGAAGACCTGCCAGAACTCCGCCTTGAGGGTGGCCTGGGCGTGGGCGGGCACCTTGGCCAGGAGGTTTCTGGCGCGATGGGCTTGTATGGAAATAATGTGCCACTTTTCGTCCTGTTATTCCGATCGGACGCGCTTGAGGTGGCATGGCGGTCGCAGAGGATGCTCGCGTGCAACTGTCGGTGCGGTTTGGGCTGCTCCTGCCGCACCTCAACGAGC
>JBKPDO010000223.1:0-11058 GCA_046727955.1 bacterium
GGCCTGGGACACACCGTCAAGGACCGCTTGGACGGCCCGTTTGCGCAGCGCCGCCTGGGCTGCGCCTGGTAGGGATCGAGCGTCATCGTTTGGCATGCCCCAAATCTACAGCATCATCACACTATTTGCTTACCGTGGTAATAATTGAGTCAACCTTCGCGACCGTGCGGCTCCGGCAGCGCGTCACCAAGGGACCGGGGTCGCGGGCAGCCGGCATCGCGATGGCGTTCAAACTGATCGAGGCCGCTCAAACCAGATGGCGCGCCGTCAACGCACCTCACCTCGTCGCTCTGGTACGCGCCGGAGCCCGATTCGAGAACGGCAAACTCGTCGAACGACCCGACGAATCAGGAGGTGATCAGCAAGCTGCGTGACACGCCGATCCACGGTCTTGACTATTCCTCGATCTGGAAGCCGTAGTAACTCTGATCAGGACCGGCGTCGGCGCGCCGGTTCGGGAAGGTAGTCCACGACGAGTCCGAGGCCAACGCGACCGGCCAGGCGTCGGCGGTGGGTTCGTCGATCGGGGTGGGGTAGAGTCCAGGGAGATGCAGAGCGGGCTGCCCGTTGGGGTCGCGGCGTTTGTTGGCCGCGAGCATGAACGGCGGGGGAATCGGAGGGGGAAGGGGTCTTGGTCATCACTGGCCTCCTCGTCGCGTGACGACACCCGACCGTCCGGGCAGCCCCCCGGCGTCGCGCCGCCGGCTCGGGCGCGCCTCCCGGGCGGCGGCGAGCCAGGAAGCGAGGAAGCTATCCCGTTGCCTCGCCCCGGCCAAACGCCTGGGAGACGCCCGCTGCCGGCCTCGCGCGGCCACCAGCGCCAGTCGCTTGCAAGACCGCGTCGGCAGCCTGCGCTCACAGGCAGCCCCGCTCGCCACCCACTCCAGACTGCGGCGCCAGAGCAGGAAGGCGAGCGGTGCGAACGCGGTGATCACGACATAGGGCGCGAGCGCGATCGTCGACTTCTGCTGGCGCTGCGCGACGGCGAGGCCACGGCTGGGGAAGCGTCATGCCGGCCGCCGCGCGGCCGCGACGGCGCGCTCGCCGAACAGGCGCCCGCCGGTCGCCGCGACCAGGTACTCGACGACGCCGAGGCTGGTCGGGTCCGGCCGGTCCTGCGGCTCCCCGCCGCCGCGGAGCACCGGCCGGCGCTGACCTGCCGGGCCGTCACTCGACGGGCGTGCCGCCGCCCGGGTCCAGCGGGATGGTCTCGTAGCCACCGCTGGCCGTTCGGCGTAGGCGCACGCCCGCCGTAGGAGCCGCTGGGTGCACCTGGGCGGCGCGCAGTGAGCGGCAGGTCCAGTAGGTCACCAGCCACGTCAGCACCGGTGCGATGAAGAACGAGTACTGCAGGATCCTGGTGATGGTCTCCACCGGCACGTGCAGCAGCACCGCCAGGATGTCGTTGCCGCCCGCCAGGAACGCGATGAAGAACAGCAGCAGCCCCGCCACGCCGGTGGCGGTGCGGGCGGGCGCGTCGCGGGGCCGGTCCAGCAGGTGGTGCTCGCCGCGGTCCCCGGTGAAGCGCCGCTCGATCCAGGGCCACAGCGTGATGACGGCGAACGCGATGCCCGGGAACAGGATCGCCGGCCAGAAGTCCTCCGAGACGGTGTAGCCGAAGACCTTGAAGCTCCACGGGCCGCCCAGCCGCACCAGCCCGTCCACCCAGCCCAGGTACCAGTCCGGCTGCGCCGGCGAGGTGACGTTGGCCGCCTTGAAGGGGCCGTACTGCCAGACCGGGTTGATCTGCGCCAGCCCGCCCAGGCCGGCGCACACGGCGGCGACCAGCAGCAGCAGGCTGACCGACCTGAAGACGCGCCCAGGCCAGAACCGCTTGCCGACCACGTTGCGCTCGGTGCGCCCCGGCCCCGGGAACTGGGCGGGCTTCTGCAGGACCACGATGGCGATGTGCACCCCGACTAGACCGAGCAGCAGGGCCGGCAGCAGCATCACGTGGAACACGTAGAACCGCGAGATGATGTCCGGCGCCGGGAACTCGCCGCCGAACAGCAGGTAGGCGACCCAGGTGCCGATCACCGGGATGGCGAGCACGATCGAGTAGGCGATCCGCAGGCCGACGCCGGACAGCAGGTCGTCGGGTAGGTCGTAGCCGGTGAGCCCCTCGGCCAAGGCCAGCAGCAGCAGGACCACCCCGATGACCCAGTTCAGCTCCCGCGGCCTGCGGAAGGCGCCGGTGAAGAAGATGCGGCACAGGTGGACTACGATCGCGGCCACGAACACCAGCGCCGCCCAGTGGTGCGTCTGCCGCATCACCAGGCCGGCCCTGACCTGGAACGACAGCCGCATGGTCGAGTTGTAGGCCGCCGACACCTGCTGGCCCTTGAGTGGGGCGTAGGAGCCGTTGTAGACCACCTCGCGCGTGTCCGGGGTGAAGAAGAAGGTCAGGAACACCCCGGTGAAGATGAGCACCACCAGGCAGTACAGGGCGATCTCGCCGAGCAGGAACGACCAGTGGTCAGGGAAGACCCTGCGTAGGGTGGTCCGGGCCAGGCCGGTGGTGCCGAGCCGCTCGTCCAGCCACCGCTGGGAGCGCTCGAAGCGGTCGAGCGCGCCCTGCTCGAGGCGGCCCGGCTCGTCGGAGGTCCTCTCGTGCCCGCGTCGTAGCCTCATCGCTTACTCCGATCCCAAAATGCCGGGCCGACCGGCTCGTCGAAGTCGACCAGCGGCGGGCGCTCCGTTAGCGCCTTTGGTCCCCCAACCGCCGGTGTCTGGACGGTAGACGCTCCCGACGGCTGGGGCGGGGCCGGCGTGGTGACGGCGGCCGCCCCCCTGGCCAGGAATCCGCCCAGCTCCTCGATGGTGCTCATCAGCGGAGCGGGGAACACCACCGTGGTGTTCCTGTCGACCCCGATCTCCACCAGGCTCTGCAGGTTGCGCGGCTGCAACGCCAGCGGGTGAGCCATCATGACGTCGGCGGCGGCGCCCAGCTGGTCGGCGGCCAGCGACTCGCCCTCGGCGGCGATGATCTTGGCGCGCTTCTCACGCTCCGCCTCGGCCTAGCGGGCCATCGCCCGCTTCATGCTGTCGGGCAGGTCGATCAACGACATGATCAGGGTCAGGCCGAGCTCTTGGACTCCGATGACCTGTCCGAGCCAGAACAGCACGTCCCTTCTCGTATTGCTTGACGATCCAAACCGACAGTGCCAACCCGAGCAGGGTCAGCACGGCCACCACGACCACGACGGTAACCAACGCGGCCATTTTCAATCTCTTCCTACGTATCGCTGCCCACAGACCGGCCGTTTCCATGCCCGCGGGTGCTTGCGGCGGGAACGTCCGCCCGCCCGACTGGGGCCGCACCGTGATGCCCGCGCGAAGTGCCGCACGGCCGGCACCGCCGCGGCACAGGACAACCTTCTGTCAATGCGGGTTCCGCAGCGCCTAGAACTACCGCTCGAGCACGCCCCGCAGGGTGCCAGTGATCTGGGCGACCGCGCCGCGGGTCGGGCTGCTGCCGGCGATCGGGTTGAGCAGCAAGAAGTCGTGGATGGTCCCCAGATAGTGGACGGCGATGACGGTAACACCTTGAAGGGTGCGCAAACTCGAACGTGGCCGGTGAGCTGCGACTTCGCACCGAACGGCGCTGTTGCATTCGCTGTGACCGCGTTCCAGCAGCGAGACTGTCAGGATGAGAACTCGCCGCCCTCGCCCTGCTCCCCTCCCGCGGTCCGCCTTCGCGGGCTTCCGCTTCCCTCCCGACGTCATCGTCGTCGCAGTCCGCTGGTACCTGCGCTTCGGCCTGTCCTGTCGCGACGTCGAAGAGCTGCTTGTTGAGCGCGGCGTCGAGGTCGACCACGTCACCGTCTACCGGTGGGTGCAGCGGTTCACGCCGCTGCTCGCCGATGCCGCCAAGCCATGCCGCCACATCGTCGGTACCTGCTGGCAGGTGGACGAGACCTACGTGAAGGTCGCCGGACCGTGGCGGTGTGTGTACCGAGCGATCGACCAGTTCGGGCAGGTCATCGACGTGTTCGTCTCTGCGCGGCGAGACGCCAGGGCGGCCCGCCGGTTCTTCGAGCAGGCCATCGGCGCCACAACAGTCCGGCCAGTCGAGGTCACCACCGATCGGGCGCCGGTGTACCTGGCCGTGCTGGCGGACCTGGTACCAGCCGCATGGCACCGGACCGACCAGGACGCCAACAACCGGGTTGAGTGTGATCACGGTAGGTTGAAGGCGCGGCTGCGACCGATGCGGGGCTCAAGCAGGACCGCAGCGCCCGGGTGATCATCGCCGGGCAGGCGTTTGTCCACAACCTTCGCCGCGGACATTACGAGTTGGCTGCTGAGGAGCCGGCGAACCTGCGGCTGGTGGTGGCGTTCGACGAGCTGGCCGTGGCCATCTGATGCAGCGCGGAGGTCGCGACTTCAGCGTGCCTTGGGCCGGCGCAATGCAACAGCGCCGCTCTGATCGGTACAACAGGTGGAGTACGAGCCCTACCGCCAGCAGCGCTCGGGGTGGGGTGGGACGGAGGAAGGTCCATGAGCGTCTCAGAGGGCAACCACCGGATCGTGGTCGCGGGGGCCGGCTACGCCGGGCTGCACGTCGCCCTGCGCCTGGCGACCAAGCTGCGCGACAACCCAGAGGTCGGTCTGCGCCTAGTCGACCGCCACGACTACCACCAGGTACTCACCGAGCTGCCACGGGTCGCCGGCGGCACCCGGGCCGCCGATGCGGTCCGCATCCCGCTGGAGGAGGTCCTGGCCCGGCGGGTCGAGTTCGCCGAGACCGAGATCACCGGCTTTGACCTGACCGCCAGGCAGCTGCACACCCAGGCCGGGCCGATCGGCTACACCCGGCTGGTGCTGGCACTTGGCAGCCGGCCCAACGACTTCGCCATCCCCGGCCTGGCCGAGCGGGCCATACCGCTGTACTCGGTCGCCGACGCCGAGCGGGTGTGGGCGGCGGTCAACCAGACCATCGCCGAGGCCGCAGCCACCCCAGATGCCGGCCAGCAGCAGCGCCTGGCCACCGTCGTCATCGGCGGTGGCGGCGCCACCGGGGTGGAGCTGGCCGGCGAGCTGGCCGAGATGCTGCCCGAGGTGGCCCGCCGCCACGGCCTTGCGGCCGACCGCCCCGCCGTGATCCTGGTCGAGGCGGGCCACACCATCCTGGCCGGCTCCTCCCCCGCGCTGATCGACCGGGCCACCAGGATCCTCGGCGAGCTTGGCGTGCAGGTGCACACCAACGCGATGATCGCCCAGGCGACCGCGCAGGGCTTCCGGCTCAAGGGCGGCGAGCTGGTCCAGGGCGGCGTGTTCGTGTGGGCCGGCGGGATGAAGGCGCCGGAGCTGGTCGTGGGTTCGGGGCTGCCGGTCGGCCACAACCGCCGGGTCAAGGTCGACCAGCACCTGCGCGTGCTGGACCACCCGGACATCTACGTCGCCGGCGACCTGGCCTCGGTGGTCGACCCGCGGACGGGCCACGTGCTGCCGCCGCTGGCGCAGATCGCCCTGGAGGAAGGCGAGACCGTTGCCCGCAACCTCGACGCCGAGCTGGAGGGCAGGCCGCTGGAGGCGTTCACGTTCCACGACAAGGGGTTCGTGGTCTCGGTGGGGGTGCGGCGCGGTGTGGCCGAGGTCGCGGGGATCACCACCGGCGGGCGGCTGGCCCACGTGCTCAAGGACGCCATCGAGTGGGAGTACCGCCAATCCGTCAAGCACCTGCACGGCTGGGACCCCCTGGCCCTGTGACCTTGGCGTAGGGTCGACGCCAGCCCGCTTGAGGCATAACCACACCGTTTTGGGCGAACCCTAGGCCGAGACGGGCGACTTTCGGTGGACGCGCCCCGTTCTCCACGTCGGCAGGACCGGGCTCGGCTTCCACTCCAGTAGGTGGGCCCACGTCACTGCCGTTCCAGCGCACTCGCTGGTTGCACATCATCCCGCGGCCCGAGTCCCTGCCCTCGTTTCGCCGCTTGACCATCTGGCGTCCAAGCGAAGCGCGCAAACTGTGACGGCGTTCGGTCGCCGACCGGCTTGCTCCGGGTAACTCCTGGAGTAACTTCAACGCAGGAACAACCTCCGGAGCAACCGGGATGAGCAGGCCCAAGCGGTAAACCTACTGGTCAGGGGCGCGCCGCGAGGGATTCGAACCCCCAACCGCCAGATCCGTAGTCTGCCGGCAATCGTCCGTCTGGTGTCCTGTGGTCCGCCTGTTGGTCTGTCGTATTCCGTCAAGAACTCCGTCAACGACGGCCCTCACGGGCCTTGAGCACCAGATTTCAGTCTGGTGCTCACGCTTTGTCATCGACAGCCGGAGGCGCTCGAATCGGGCTCGACAAGCTCCTGCTCGAATCCTGGAACGGCTGCTCCGCCAACCCAGACAACAGCGACAGCGAAGTCGACGACGCGCCTGGTACCGGCCGCGGGCCCGTCGCGCCGAGGCCCTCGAGGCGGCGGTGCAGCGCCTTGTTGCGGCGCAGACCACGACGACCTGGAGACGCTCCCCAGCCCGAGCAGGGCGACCGCCACGAGCATCCCGACCCCACGCCCGCCGGTCACGAGCACGACGAACGCGCGGGCGCGCAGGCCGAGGGAGCAGCGAGCGACGAGCTGGTCATGCGGCCGGAAGGCCGACAGCACCGGCCGCGGCGACCCACCAGGCCGCGGGTGCCGAGCCGGATCGGCGCGTCCTGGTGGCCCTTGCCCAGGTCGAGGAGCGCCGCAGGAGCAGAGTGCCCAGGTCAGCTTCACCCCCGAGGGGGACGGGCGCCAGGACCAGTGCCGCTCCAAGCCGCCGCCGTGAAGCTGCTCGGTCGCGTCTTCGACGTGATGGGCGGCTTGCCGGCGGCTGGTGGCGCGGACCCGGCTGCCCAGCCGCAGAGCGGCGCCCTCCCGAGGGCGCGTGGGCGGCATGATGAACGGTGCCTGGCCAGGGCCGCGAGCACTTGGGATCCGCGGGCCGCGGCGTTTGGCAGGATCCGCATCAAGCAGGACGCGTCAAGCAGGGAAGAGGAGGAGGCCCACGAGCATGGGGAAGGCCACGCGGCGCCAGCGGCGGCAGGGCGTCACCTTGGACGACATTCGCGCATACCTGACCGCGCAGCGCAAAGACCAGCTGGTCGAGCTGCTCATGTCGCGGGCCGCAGTGGACGAGCGCCTGCGCGAGCATCTCGAGCTGGAGGTCGCCAGCCAGCGGCCGGACGGCATCGACCTGACCGCCTTCCGCACTGCCATCGACCGTGCCGTGGCCGCGGGCGGCGACTACGTGGACTATTACGCGGCCCATGGCTACGCGCACGGCATCGGCGAGGTGGTCGACCGGATCGCGGCGCTGCTCGACCAGGATCATGCCGAGGCGGTGATCGAGCTGGCCGAACACGCCGTCAGGCGAGTCGAGGAGGCAATCGGGTGGACCGACGACTCCGACGGCGAGCTGGGCGGCCTCCTCGAGCAGCTCGGCGGGCTGCACCACCAGGCCTGCCTCCAGGCCCGCCCCGACGCCCAGAAGCTGGCCACGCGGCTGTTGGAGCTGGAGCTGGGCACCGAGTACGACACCTTCCGCGGTGCCGCAGCCGCCTACGCCGACGTGCTCGGCGCGGAGGGTCTCGCCGCCTACCGCAGGCTCGCGGCAGCCGCGTGGGCGCGGGTGCCGCCGCTCGGCCCCGACGCCTCGTCGAGCCTGCGCTACCAGAGCCAACGGTTCCGCGTCACCTATCTGATGGAGGCCCTCGCCGAGCTGTCCGGCGACGTTGACGAGCGCGTCGAGGTCCTGCGCCGGGACCGCTCCAGCGCCTACCAGTACCTGCGCATCGCCGAGGCGTACCGCGAGGCCGGCCGCCACGACGCGGCCTCGAGTGGGCGCAGCAGGGCATGGCCGCCTTCCCTACGGGCACCGACCGGCGGCTGCGGGAGTTCCTGGCCGACGAGTACCACCGCCGTGGCCGCCAGGACGAGGCGATGGCGTGCGCCTGGGAGGAGTACGTCGAGTATCCCGGCCTGGAGACCTACCAGCGCCTGCGCGCGCATGCCGAGCGCGCGGGGGCCTGGCCGCGCTGGCGCGAGCAGGCGCTGGCCCACCTGCGCGCGCTGACCGCCACGGGCGGGCGGGGCGGCCGGCAGACCTGGCCGGGCCGCTTCTTGGACCGGTCCGAGCTGGTGCGGGTCTTCCTCTGGGAGGGCGACACCGAGGCCGCCTGGCGCGAGGCCACCGAGGGCGGCTGCTCACGTGAGCTGTGGCTGGCGCTGGCCGCCGGCCGCGAGCAGTACCACCCGGAGGACGCCCTCCCGATCTACCGCGACCAGGTCGACCAGACGCTGCAGTCGACCGGCAACGCTGCCTATGAGGCGGCCGTCGACCTGCTCGGCAGGATCGGCGACCTCATGGCCCGCCTGGGCCGCCAGGCCGAGTTCGCCGACTACCTGGCGTGGCTGCGCACCGCCCACAAGCGCAAGCGCAACCTCATCAAGCTGCTCGACGCGCAGCAGTGGTGACCGGCCGCCCACCGCGGATCGCGGCCGGCTTTCCGCCCTGCCGCAGGGCAGCCACGGCCTGGGGCTTGAGCGGCCAGCACGGCCCTGAGCGGCGGCGCTGGACGCTCGGCGAGCTTGGCGATCCACGCCGCCACCACCGCCTCCTCCGCGAAGTCAACGCCGTCGGCGTGCATTGCCAGGGCGATCGCCTTCGCCGCCCACAGCGGCCCGTCCGCGGTCGCCTCCAGACACGCGGCCTCAAGGGGCATCGACCGTGGCGAGGGTCTCCTCGACCAGATGCGCGGCAGCCCATGCCGCGCCGGCGTAGCAGAGCCAGAGCCCAGCACGCTCGGTCGATGTGTGAGGGTCGGCGCTCCGCGGTGACCTTTGACCACTGGATCGAGACAGCGTTCGGCCGCCCGAATCGGTTCCGCCTGTCGAGCTATCCCATGCGGTTGACAGCACGCGCGGACTTGCGGGATGCAGGGGCGTCGCGGCGCTCGACCCCTGCACTCGGCGCACCTTCGCCCGGCAGAGGCGCGGACTGACCTGCGGGGCCCGCGCTGTGTCTCACCTGCTAAGCTGTCGTCTGGTAGCGTTCACCTGCATAGCATGCAAGCGTGCGGCCGCCCGGTTTTCCCGAGCGGCCGTCCCGGTTTCTTCAGCCAGGAGCCGACCGATGGGCGTTTCTGACCCTGCCGCCGTGCTCCACGAGGGTACCAAGCACACCTGGCAGCGCATCCTCGCCGAGTCACGCGGCCTCGACTGGGGCAACCACCCCTTCCCGTTCAAGATCTACCCCGACCTGGAGCCGCTGCCGTTGCCGCGCGAGCTGCCGGACAGCAGCGCGCCCGCCACCGAGGTGCTGGCCGACGATGTCTTAACACCGGCACGGGCGCTTGACCTGGCTGGCCTGGCACGTCTGCTGTTCTTCTCCGCCGGCGTGACCCGGATCCTGCACGGGGGTCCTGTTCCGCGCGGCACCCTCGGCCGGGGCCCTGTACCCGACCGAGCTGTACGCCGTCTGCGGCCCCCTTGCCGACCTGCCCGCCGGGGTCTACCACTTCGAGCCGGCCGAGTTCGTCCTGCGTCGGCTCAGAGACGGCGACTTCCGCGCCCGCCTGGCCGGCTCCGCCGCGGACCCGGCCATCGCTGGCCTGCCGCTGTGCCTGGTGCTCACGGGCATCCCCTGGCGTACGACCTGGAAGTACGGCCAACGCGGCTACCGTCACCTGTTCTGGGACGCAGGCGCGATCGTGGCCAACCTGCTGGCGGTGATCGCCGCGGCCGGGTGGGGCGCGCGCGTGCTGCTCGGCTTCGTCGACGAGGAGGTCGCGGGCCTGCTCGGCATCGGCGAGCCAGAGGAGTACCCGCTTGCGTTGGTGACCGCGGCGGCGCCCGCGGTCGCGGAGGCAACCGGCAGCCCGCCGCTGGAGCCCATCAGCCTCAGGACGTGGCCGCTGTCACGCTCGCCGCGTGGCTACCCCCTCCTCGCTGCCGCCCAGCGCGCCGGCGAGCTCCCCAGCGCCAACACGGTCAGCGCCTGGCGCAGCCAGGCCAGCAGGCTCCCGACCCCGCCTGCGACCCGGTCGCTTCCTGCGGGCGAGGCCGCCCAGGCTCGCGCTGCCACCGACACCATCGAGGCCGTGATCCTGCGCAGGGGCTCGACGCGGCGCTTCGCACGGCACCCGCTACCCCGGGACACGCTGCGCTGGGCGATGGCGGCTGCCACGCGACCCGTCCCCGGCGACTTCGTAACACCGCACGCGACGCTGCTTGAGCACTTCCTGGCCGCGCACGCGGTGGCGGGGCTGCCGCCAGGGGCCTACCGGTGGCGCGAGGGCGATTTCCAGCTGCTCCGAGCCGGAACAGCGCGCGACCGCACACGCTCACTCTGCCTGGGGCAGGACCTCGGCGGCGACTCGGCCGCGACCGTGTTTCACTGCGCCCAGCTCAAGCCCATCCTGCAGGCCCTGGGCTCGCGCGGCTACCGGGCCGCCCAGCTGGAGGCCGGCGTCGCCGCGGAGCGGCTGCAGCTGGCCGCATTCGCGCTCGGCTTCGGCGCCACTGGCCTCACCTTCCTGGACGACGACGTCTCGGCGTTGTTCGGCACCCGTGCCGCACCGATGCTCACCGTCGCGGTCGGCGTCCCCGCCTATCGGGCACGGCCGGGCATGCGCTCGGCCCAGCTGCCGCGCATTGGCTTGGCGGAGCGCTGACAGCGAGGACACGCCCCCTCCACCCATCTGCGCATGCTGTAGAGGCCCAAGCATGCTCAGTGGGGAGCTTCACACGCTGTGAAGCACCCGAACAAGTCGGTGGCCACGATGGCGGCGGCCTGCGCGCGAAGAACTGCTCGCCAGGTGGCGGCCGTCCGTCGAGGTGCTGGCCGAAGTCCACTGCGCAGGAGCACGGTTCGGATGGTGGTCGCTGACACGCGGATCCCGAGCTTGGTCAGCTCGCCGTGGATGCGCCGGTCGCCCCCGTTGGGTTCAGAAACTCGGACGTCATGCCGCGACCTGGTAGTACTCGTGAACCAAGCCCCCGAGGCGGTCCCGCCGCCGAACGCGGTCGGCGACCGCGACAACGGACGGTGTTGGGGTGGATTCGATGTCGAGACTGCTC
>JBKPDO010000224.1:0-4029 GCA_046727955.1 bacterium
ACAAGCCAGCAAGGTCAAGCGGCCGCGATGCCGGCGAGGGGAACGACGCGGGTGGGCGAGCGCAGGCGAGCCGGGCGAGGATGGCCAGGTCGGCGCGAAGACGGGTTGGCCAGGCGTCACCAGGCTGTCCGAGGTCGACGATTGACGGCAGGGAGCAACAGCCACTGAGAGAGAAAGGCGCAGGGCAGGGCGGTGGGACCGAGCGTCGGGCCAGGTCGGTATCGATGTCGAACGGGACCACAACTGCGACTACTGTGGGCTTTGGCCGAGTGAGCCGACCGACAGAAGCGTCTCCGCCGCGCGTCCTCACTGTCGGGGTCGGACGAACAGCCGGTCGGTTCCGGACCCGGCAGGGCTGTCAGGTCCGGACTCGAGAAGGGACGCACGTGGGTCAGCGCAAGGGTAACGCGAGCATCGAGACGCCCAGCTACCTCCGGACCGCTGAGGTGGCCGACATTCTGTACGTGTCACCCAAGACCGTGTCCCGCTGGGTGAAGGAGGGCAAGCTGCCCTTCATGAAGACGCTCGGCGGGCATCGCCGCTACCCGGAGGCGAAGATCCGGGAGCTGGCCAGCGAGCTCCGGGAGCAGCCGACGGCCTGAGCGGGCGACCCGCTCGGCCACCCTGCGTCCTCCTGCGACGTCTTGGAGTGCCACCAGATGATCGATGATTGGTCGTCGATGGCCGCTGCGCCGAGCCCCGATCGACGGGGACCGGGCGTCGCGCGTTGGCGCCGCCCGCCGCCATCCTCGTGGTAGTGGTGCTGCGCAGGCCACCGATCGAAGTCCTCGGCGACCTCCGTGTCTGGCTTGCCGGCGGAGATCCTGCCCAGGCTCGGGTTAGCTCCAATGCCGGTCAGTTAGTTCCTTGTTTGGGCGGTAGTGTCCGCATCCTTCGGATCTGAGAAGGAGGGCGGATGCACCAGCAGGGCAGGTCAAGGGGGCGGTCGGGCCGCGGCTGTCGGACCGGGTCGCCATCGGCGCGCTCACCCAGACTTACCCGCCGGGCTGGTCGACCGGGTGCTGGCCCAGACCGGTCGGCGTGAGCGACGCCACCGGCTGCTGCCTGCCCGCATGGTCGTCTACCACCTGCTGACCATGTGCCTGTTTGCTGACATCGCCTATGTGGAGGTGCTGCGGGTGCTGGTGGAGGTGCTGCGCCGGCCGGTCCGTGCGGTCACGGCTGCCCCGGCACGGCTGCCCCGGCACGGCTGCCGGTCAAGTCCGCGCTGATCCAGGCCCGGGTGCGGCTGGGTCCTGAGCCGCTCAAGGTCTTGTTCGAGCTGACCGTGGCCGGCGATCCCGCAGTGACTGGAGGCGCACCATTCGACCAGCTCGGGTACCGCCGATCGCTACCGGCTCGAAGCCTCCTACTGGGTCGCGCCACTTCCCCAGGAGGGGTGCTGACGCCTATCTGCGCGTGGCCGGAGGTCGGGCTGCCGGAGACGCTGACCGATGTCATCCTTCCCGACTTGGCGGTCCGAGCTGCGGAGACCCGCGCGCTATGGGATCTCGCGGAGGATCCCTGGGGGCGTGTGCCACCTCGACCACGTTGCTCAGACATGCCGCCAAGGGTTCGGGGAGCGCGGCGATCCACGACGCGATGGCACAGCGTGGCGGACCGATTGGTGGTGCGTGCGCCGCGCGGTCCTACCGGGTTGGCAACCTGGCGTCGGACGCGGCCGGCGATTCCCATCCCGCGACGCCCAGTCGGGCCTCGGCTGTCCCGGTCTGGGGTAGGATGCGCCACACCACCAGCGCAGACGACGCAACCGGGAGCTGGCCTGTCAGGGCGACGTGGCGCGGTCAGACGCCGCGGAGGTCGCGCGGGAATGCTCAGCGCATATGTGCTCATCCAGACCGAGGTGGGCACCGCCGCCGAGGTCGCCCAGGCGATCCGCAACCTCGACGGGGTCCGAGCGGGCCGAGGATCTTGCCGGCCCTTACGACGTGATCGCTCGGGTCCAGGCGCGCGGCCTGGACCAGCTCGGCCGGCTGGTGGTCGCCCGCATCCAGGCCGTGGACGGCGTCACCCGCACCCTGACCTGCTCGGTGATCCGCCGTTAGGGTCACGCTGCTCAAGTCTTGTTGCGTTCCGGCCGCGCGCGTTAGTGAGCCTGCGCGGCCGTCGAGGAGGCCGACCTCCTCAAGCACCATATGCAGTTCGGCGTCCTAAATGCTTCCCGGGAGTTCGTGCTGCGTGGTCAAGATCCTCCTCGCCCGCTTGTCGGGCGCGGAACCGACTCCCGGTCTGGCGCAGCTACTCCGAGGAAGCATTTAGACTGCCCCCGCTAGTCGGTCACGGCCGGGCGGAGCGGGGCGCCGGCCGCGTGGAGGTGGCGGAGCGCCTCCGCGTAAGAGCCGAAGACGCTGCGCTCGCTGTAGGCCAGGCCCCGCTCCGCGCAGAACGCCCGGACGAGCGGCTGGGCGCGGCGCAGGCTCGGCCGCGGCATGCTGGGGAACAGGTGGTGCTCGATCTGGTAGTTGAGCCCGCCGAGCGCAAAGTCCAGCAGCCGGCCGCCGCGCACGTTGCGGGAGGTCAGCACCTGACGCCGCAGGTAGTCAGGCTGTGTGTCGTCCTCCAGCAGCGGCATGCCCTTGTGGTTGGGGGCGAAGCAGCATCCCAGGTACAGGCCGAACAGGCCCTGCTGCACGAGCACGAACACCGCCGCCCGCAGCGGCGACAGCACCAGCAGCACGGCCGCCAGGTAACCGACGCCGTGGGCCAGCAGCAGCAGCGCCTCCAGTGGGCCGGACCTGACCGTGCCGCGGACCACGGCCCGGACGCTGGCGGCGTGCAGGTGCGCCGCCTCCAGCAGCAGCAGCGGGAAGAACAGGTACGCCTGGTGCCTGACGATCACCCTGGTGAGTCCCTGCTTGGCGCGGGCCTGGTCGGTGGTGAACGCGATCGCGCCGACGGTGACGTCGGGGTCCAGGTCCACGTGGTTGGGGTTGCTGTGGTGGCGGTTGTGCCTGCCGACCCACCAGCCGTAGCTCAGCCCGATGAGCAGGTTGCCAAGCACGAGGCCGGCACCGCCGTTGGCCCGCCGGGTGCGGAAGACCTGCCGGTGGCCGGCGTCGTGGCCGAGGAAGCCGACCTGGGTGGAGGCGAACGCAAGGAACACCGCGGTGGCCAACTGCCACCAGGAGTCCTGCAGCAGCAAGAAGGCCGTCCACCCCGCCGCGAGCAGGCCGATGGTCAGGGCGGTCTTGGCGGCGTAGTAGGCCGGCCGCCGGTCCAGGAGCCCTGCCCGCTTGACCCGCCGGGACAGCTCGGCGTAGTCGCTGCCGCGACTGGGAGGTGGGGGCTGGGACCAGTCCTCCGCGTCCCGCTCCTGGACCGTCGGCGCTTCCTGAAAGGTGGCCATGCACGCTCCTGTCGCATCGGGCAGCCAATGGCAGGGTGCCGGCTGCTCGTGACCATCCACGCTAGGCCATACGAATTTGTTGTGCTGGTCGAATCGGGCGACCAGGAACATGCGCGACGGGCTCACGTGGTGCGCTCCGTGCACCACGACGGTCGCCGTCGCCGAGACCACCACTCGGCTACTGCCGCTCGGCTACTGCCGCGCCCGACCGTCCATCCCGCACCCGGTCCGGGCGCGCCGCGCGTGCGGGCCCGCGGCCGCCGCCGTCACGGCTGTCCTGCCCAGCGGGCGGCGAAGGTCGCAACGCTGCGGCGGCGCGCCCACCTAGCCTAGCCGCGACGTTTGTGCCGATGGGTGGCGCTGCCCGGGGAGGAGGGACATCAACGTGACGGACTTCGACGGGCTGACCTGGGATGAGGCGATGCGGCGAGGTCATGGGCTCGCTGGGCGCTGCCGTTGCGTGCTGGTTCGGCGGTGCCGTGGCTCGCTCCGGCACGCTTCCCTCCTGGCGTTCACTTCTTCTGAACGATGGTCTTGACAGTGAACAGTGTTTACCATAGAGTACATGCACTCGGCAAGTGAACGCCGGTCAGCCATTCTGGGTCTGCGCTCTCCCCGAGCCGCCGGGCCGTACGGCCCACAAAAGGAGGGAGACCAGATGG
>JBKPDO010000225.1:0-8209 GCA_046727955.1 bacterium
ATCACCAGGTTTTCATTTGTGTTTTGCGGTTTGCGCGCTTCGCCAACGCCAAACCTTGGGGGGGGCGCTCGCCCCCCCCACGGCCCCCCAAGAGCGCCTGTGCCATGGTCGTCGTGATCCCCTCACATACCCCGTGATCCCCTCACACGCCCGTCTCATCAGACGTAACCAAGTCGCTCGGCAAGATCACGGTACGCGATCCTGGCCGCGCGCTCAGCCTCCACCGCGTCTGGCTTGGGCTCGACCACGTGCCTGGTCTGCGGCTCGGCCACCAGGCCGAGCGCCACCAGCGCGGCGCCCCGGGCCGACGCCTCCGGCTCGTCCACCACCCGGACCGGCCGGTCGAGCACATTGGCCAGCGTCTGCTGCCACCACCGCGACGCCACCACCGCTCCGCCGGAGGCGACCACCTCCGTCGCGCCAGGCTCGGCTCCGAGGCTGCGCTCGAGCGCCTCGACACCGTCGCCAAGCTGGAAGCAGACCGCCTCCAGCGTCGCCGCCACGATCTCGACGGCGGTGGTGGCCAGGGAGATCCCCGCCACCACCCCTGAGCCGGCGGCCAGGTCGAGCGGCGCACGCGCGCCGGCGTGGTAGGGCATGACCACCACGCCCTCCGACCCGGGCGGCACCGCCGCCAGCGCCGCCTCGACCTGCTCGTCGCCGGGCAGCGCCAGGACCTTCCTGGCCCAGGCGTAGAGATTGCCCGCTCCGGAGAAGGCGGCGCCGGTGAGCAGCCGGCGCTCGTCCACGCGGTACTGCCACAGTGCCCTGGTCAGCGGGGCTGGCTCCTCGTGGATGGCGCGCACCGCCGCGGAGGTGCCGAGGTTGATGGCGATCCGGTCCGGCGTCACGCAGCCGGCGCCCACGTTGGAGGCGGCGCCGTCGCCGAGGGGCAGGTGCCAGGTCGCGCCGGCCAGCGCGGGCCAGCGCCGCGCCAGCTCACCGGTCAGGCGGCCGCTCCAGCCGGGCGCCAGCAGCGCGGGCACGGCGGTCTCGTCGACCCCGGCCAGGTGGAGCGCCTCCGGGTGCCAGCCCATAGAGGCCAGGTCGAGCAAGCCGGTCCCGGAGGCCTGCGAGACCGAGGTGCCCGGCTCGCCGAGCAGCGCACCGGTCACGTGCTCGGCCAGGCCCAGGTAGCGGGATGGCGCGGGCCGCACATTACGGGCGAGCCAGGGGATCTTCACCGTCCAGTAGGTGGTGTGCGGCAGGGCGCCGGTGGCGGCCTGTAGCCGGACCGGGTCGGTGCGCCTGCGCAGCTCGCTCACCAGCGGGGCGGCTCGGGTGTCGGCCCAGGTGAGCGCGCCGCTGAGGGGGTGCCCGCCGCCGTCGGTGGCGATCACCGAGTGCCATGCGCAGGACATGGCCACGTCGCCGATGCGTCGCAGCAGACCTCGCTCGGAGAGCTCGTCAAGGCAGTCGCCCACGTCGGCGAGGACCGCGGCCGGGTCCAGCTCGGCGCGGCCGTCGTCGCCGACCTCTAGCCGGCTCGGCCGCCGCGCCAGGCCGTCGGGCAGCGCCCGGCCCTCGCGGTCGAACAGCAGCGCCCGTACCGACGACGTGCCAAGGTCCAGCGCGAGCACCACGCTGCTCTCTTCCACGCCACCTCCCAGCCGCCTCGTAGTTGCGCCCCAGCCCATACCCGGCGGCCACTGGTACGACACTGGGTTCAGTGCATTCTCACAGGAGGTGGGTGCGTGCGCCGACTGGTGCTCTGGGACGTTCGGTCTTGCCACGGCGGTCGCGGCCTGGTACGCCTCGTTTGCGGCCGTTACCAACTTCACCTTCGGTCGTGAGGAGGTGGTGCCGGATGGTAGCGCCACCTCCCCGCGTGCCTTCGGGGCGCGGCGGCTTTCGAAGCATCGTGCTGCTGCTGGTGGCGCTGATCGGTCTGGTCGCGGTGCGCTGGGCGGTGACGGGCGCGCCGACCCGGCCGCTGGCCCCACCGGGCTCGACCACCGTAGCCACCGCTGGGGTGTCCCGCCCGGCTCCCGCTGAGCTGGCGGTCCTGCGCGGCAACCTGCTCTACATGGCCGGCCGCGAGCCGTTGCTGATCGACCCGGCCAGCGGGTCGATCACCGCCCTCCCGGCGCCCGGCGCGGGCCGCATCCGCGTGCTCCGCCAGGGCGGCTTCATCGTGCTGCTGGCTCGCGACGGCGAGGTGGCCGTGCAGCCGGCGGCTGGCGCCTCACGGTCGCGGCCGCTTGGGCAGGCAAGCGACGTACTGCCGTCATCGCATCCGGACCGGGTCTGGCTGGTTAGCCAAGAAGCCCTGGTGCCGGACCAGACCTTCGTGCTGCGCGAGGTCGACCTGTCCACCCGCCGGGTGACGCGGCGCTGGACCCTGCCGTACGACGCCGAGCCGCTGGCGGTGGTGCCGCAGGGCGTGGTGGTCCGCGACCTGCACAACGACCTCGTGGTGCGCGACCCCGGCGGCCGGCGCGCTGCGCAGCCGCTGGGCTTCGGGGTCACCTTCCTCGACGCGCACGCAAGCCTGCTCGCCTACCTGGACGGGACTCTGCTGCACCTGCACGACCTGGCCAGCGGCCGGGACCGGGTGGTGGCGGCGCCAGCCGGGGCGCGAAGCTGGTACTCGCTCGGGCCGCCGTTGCCCGGCACTGGCTGCTGCCTGCAGTTCGGCGCCTTCTCGCCGGACGGCAGCAGGCTGGCGGTGTTCACGGAGCTGACCGCTCCGGACGCGCTCGGCATCACCATGGTGGACGTCGCGGCGGGACGGGCGACCCTGCTGGAGGGCTCTGGCGGGGCGACCCCGGTCGCCTGCCTGCCGTGCCTCGGCTGGAGCCGCAGCGGCTGGCTGTTCTTCTTCAACGGCGGTCCCGGCGTCTCGGAGCCCTCCGCCTGGCGGCCGGGAATCCGCGCCGCCATCCCCCTCGCCCTCGACCTGCGCGCCGCCGCCACCGTCCTCCCGAGCAGCCTCGCCGCCGCCTGACCGGCCTGGCCGCTGGCCGGCCGCGATGGAGTGAATCGCTCTTGGCGAGCTATCATCGCGGCCACGAAATCGACCCTGCCAGCCGACGACCGGCGGAGGTTGCCTTCCCCGTGCGCGATCAGGATCGGCCCGCCCCGGAGACGCCGGGGACCGTCATCGGCAACACCACCCCGAAGTACACTTCCAAGAACCCGGCGATCCGCTGGCTGACCGAGCGGTGGGTCGCGAACCTTGAGGGTGCGTTCGACCGCATCGGCGACGACCCTGCCGGGGCGCCGAAGCAGGCGCTCGAGGTCGGCTGCGGCGAGGGCGTGATCGCCGGCAAGCTGCACGACCGCTTCCGCGACGTGGTCGCGCTCGACCTGCCCGACGCCGGGCTGCGCCGTGATTGGCGGGCGTACCGGGGCCCGAGCTTCCTGCACGCCGACGCGCACGTGCTACCGTTCGAAGACCGGAGCTTCGACCTGGTCGTTGCCGTGGAGGTGCTCGAGCACCTGACCGACCCGGCGATGGGCCTGCGGGAGATGGCCCGGGTCGGCCGGCGGCACCTGGTGCTCTCCGTGCCGCAGGAGCCGGTCTTCCGGAGCTGCAACCTGATAGCTGGCCGCTACGTCAGGGATCTCGGGAACACGCCCGGCCACCTGAACCACTGGTCCAAGCGCGGCTTCGTGCGCTTCGTCTCGACCGTGGCCGAGGTTCGCGAGGTGACCACGCCGTTCCCCTGGACCACCGTGTGGGCGGTGCTACCCGACTGATTCCCGCTCCGGCGCCGGCTCGGCCCGCCAGCGCGTGACCAGGGCGGCGGCGCCGCTCCAGCCGAGGTCGCCGATGGTGAGCAGCAGCCGGGACACCACCGCGATCACGGTCGCCCGCGCCGTGCCGATGCCCGTGCCGAGCAGCACGATGAGAGCGGCCTCGCGCGCGCCGCCGCCGGCCGGCGCGAGCACGACCAGGAAGCCGACGCACCAGGCGGCGGCGAACGCCCCGGTCGAGCGGGCCAGCAGCCCGGCGCCGTGGGCGCCCAGCATGCGCGCCAGGATCCAGATGTGGACGCCGTAGAGCACCCAGGCGACGAGGCTCCAGCCGACCGCGCCGAGCACGCCGCGCAGGGACAGCGGGTTGGGCACGGGGTCGCGGCGCGCCAGCCGCAGCCCGGCCGCCAGGATGCGGTTGAGCACCGGCGGATACAGCAGCACCGCCGCGACCGGCAGCACACTCAGGGTCCAGCCGTAGCGCCGCAGGGCGTCGCCGGCGAGGAACGGCAGGGCGAGGGCCGCGACCAGCAGGCCGGTGCCCAGGATCAGCAGCATGAAGATCATCACCGCCGCGCCCGAGGCACGCCGCGGCACCTTGTAGCCGCGGCCGAGCTCCATCTGGGCCAGCAGCGGCCAGACACTGCCGGGCAGGTACTTGCCGAGCTGGCCGAAGAAGAACACCCGCATGCCACTGGCGAGCGGCAGCGGCGAGCCGAGGTCGGTGAGCACCACGCGCCAGCAGAGGAAGGTGGCGAAGATGCCAGCGCCCGCGGCGGCCATGGCGAGCGCGACGCTGGCGGCCGAGAGGCTGTGCAGCAGCGGACGGACCTCGTTCCAGCGTCGCGCGAGCACTAGGGCTATGGCTACCGCGAACAGCCCCAGCACTCCGAGTCGAAGCAGGTTGCGCCAGGCCGTCACGGCGAGCCGCTCCAGGCTCAGTCGGTCGCCGTCCGCCTGACCACCAGGTCGGCGAGCAGCGCGATCGCGGCGATGTTGAAAGCCGCGAGGCCGATCAGGACGGTCGAGCCGGTGACCCGGAAGTGGTGCACGGTCAGGTCCCAGACAAGCTTGACGAAGGTGCCGCCGAACAGGACCAGCGCCAGCGGCATCAGCACGCGCAGCGGGTTGAAGTACATCACCATGCGCAGGACCTGGATCATGTAGTTGTAGGCGTCCTTGAGCGGGTGGAATTTGGAGCGCCCGGCTCGCTTGTAGTAGTCGATCGGGACGTACTTGATCTGGTGGCCGTTGGACAGGAAGGCCAGCGTGATGGTGGTCACGCAGGAGAACCCGGGCGGCAGCAGGCGCAGGTACGGCTCGGCCACCGAGCGCTTGAACGCCCGCAGCCCGGAGTTCAGGTCCGGGATGGCGGTGTTGGTGAGGTAGGACGCGAGCCGGCGGATCGCCCACTTGGCCGGGACGCGGAAGAGCTTGTAGGTGCCCGCCTCAGACTTCCGCGCGCCGACGACTTGGTCGTAGCTGGCGCCCAGCTCGCGGACCAGCTCCGGGATCAGCTCGTTCGGGTAGGTCATGTCCGCGTCGGTCCAGACCACTACCAGCCCCCTGGCCTCCTGGGTGCCGATCCGGCGCGCCGTGCCGGAGCCCTGGTTGCGAGGGAACAGGATGAGGCGGATGCCCGGGATCTGCTGGAGCAGCTCGCGGGTCCCGTCGGTCGAGCCGTCGTCGATGCAGATCAGCTCGTAGGTCATGTCCGCCGCCTCGAGCGAGGCGCGGATGCGCTTGATCTCTTGCTCGACGTGGTCGCGCTCGTTGTAGCAGGGGAGGACGACGCTCACCTCGGGGGCCACGTCGCGCTGGGCTTCGGCGTCTGCGGTGCTCATTGCGTAGGCTCCTGAGGCGCGAAACTCGGGGGCCTAGGATCGTACCTCATTTCCCGGTTCGCGCTCGCCGCGGCGAGCGAGCAGGCGCTCGGCGACGAGCAGGTCATCGGGGAAGGTGACCTTGAGGTTCCCGGGATCGCCGGGCACCACCACGACCTCCAGCTCGGTGTAGCGCTCGACGCAGGCAGCGGTGTCCGTTCCGGTGAAGCCCTCGCGGCGGGCCGCCTCGTGGGCCTGGAGCAGCGGGGCCGCGCGGATCGCCTGCGGCGTCTGGATGGTCACCAGCCGCTCGCCCGCGCCGGGCGCGAGCCTTCCGGCCGGGTCGACCCCGAGGACATTCTCGGCCGGGACTCCGGGGACGGCGGCGCCGCGCCGCAGCGCCGCGGCGAGCACGCGCTCGGTCATGGCGAGCGAGGCCAGGGGACGGGCGGCGTCGTGGATCAGCACCGCGGTGACCCGGCCGGCGCGGATGTCGCCGGCCAGGTGCGCCAGCGCCCGGTACTCGGACTCGTGCCGGCTGGGCCCACCGGGCACCAGCTCGACCGGGACACCGGGCAGCTCGCGCTCCAGCAACTCGGCGGCCAGCTCCAGTTCCTCGGCGCGGGCGGCCAGCACCAGCCTGTCCACGCCCGGCACCCGCCAGAGCAGCTCCAGCGACCACGCCACGATCGGCCGTCCGGCCAGCGGCAGGTAGGCCTTGCTGTGGTGGTGCCCGATCCGGGTGCCGCTGCCGGCGGCCAGCACGATGCCGGCGTGCCCGGCCCCCGCCTTCCGCTCCATGCCGCCATGCTACTGCCCGCCTGGCGCCACCCCGCCGAGTGCCCGGCCCGGCGCCACCCCGCCGCGTCACCGTAAGCTATGGCGCGAAGTTCACGGGAATCAGCGAATCGCGGCCAGCAGGCCGGCGGGTGTGGTGGCGCTCGGGGTGGGCCGGCCGTTGACGAAGATGGCCGGGACGGCGTCGACGCCGCGCTGGGAGGCCTGGTCGGTGACTCTGGCGACCCAGGGCTCGTAGGTGCCGGTCCTGACGCAGCTCGCAAAGGCGGGACCGGTGACGCCGACCTGCCGGCCGAGGCGGATCAGCCGGTCGACCGTGAGCGCGCCCGAGTTCTCCGGCGCCTGCTCGGCGTAGAGCGCGTCGTGGTACGGCCAGAACCTGCCGGCGTCGCCGGCGCAGGTCGCCGCGTTCGCGGCCAGCACGGACTCGCGGCCGATGACGGCGTCTTGATGGAAGACGAAGCGGATCCTGCCCTGGTCCGCGAGCTGGCGGATAGTGGGGCCGACCTCGCGCTGGAAGCGGGCGCAGGCCGGGCACTGGAAGTCGCCGTACTCCTCGACGAGCACCGGCGCTGAGGGCCTGCCGAGGACCTCGCCCTGGTTCGGGCCGAGGGCATGGGCCGGAGGGACGAGCGGTCCGCTGCGCGCCAGTTTGCCGCGCGCGGTGACGGCGGCGATCCCGAGGACCACCAGCGCCGCGACCACGAGCCAGATCGACCCGCGCGTGCGGCGGCCGAGCCGCGCGGCCTCCTCGACGCCGTGTTCCTCGGCGCCGTGTTCCTCGGCGCCGTGGTCGCCGGTCACGAGCTCCGCCCCGGCAGGCCCTCTGTCCCTTCCGGACGGCCGTCCCCTCCGGCCTGCGCCTGGGTGGCGCGGGTGCGGGCGGCGCGCTCTCGGGCGATGCGGCGGTCCTCGCGAGCGGCCACCTTCTCCTCGTAGCTGGCCCAGGCCATCAGGATCGCGATCACCGAGACCAGCGAGATGAGGTCGCCAGCGCCCCACATGATGGCGCCGCCTGCCTGCTGGTCGGCCAGCGGGGTGGGCCCCCATGGACGCACGAAGCTGGCCAGCGACGGGGCGAGCAGCGTGCGGCTGTTCATGATCGCCACGCCAAGGAAGGCGTGGAACGGGACCATCATGAACACGTACAGCACCCGCGCCAGGTGATGGAGCCGCCAGCGGGTCGGGTCGACCCCCACGACCGGCCACCAGAACAGCAGCCCGATCGCGATGAAGTGGAGGTGCACCAGGTCGTGCACGAAGCGGTTGCGCAGGGTCAGGTCGAACAGCGGCGAGAAGTACAGCGCGTACAGCGTGACGGTGAACAGCACCCAGGCGATCAGCGGGTGGCCGATGAGCTTGACCGGCCGGCTGTGGACCACCTTGACGACGCGCTTGCGCGAGCGCCCGGAGACCGTCATGAGCAGCATCGTGATCGGGGCGCCCATCGCCAGCAGCGGCGCCGCCACCATCGTCAACGCCAGGTGCTGGACGACGTGGACGGAGAACAGCGCGGTGTCGTAGGCCTCGACCGGTGACTGGAGGGCGATCGCGATGGCCGCGAGCCCGCCCAGGAAGCAGCCGGTGCGCTGCGCCGGCCAGCGCTGCCCGCGCTCGCGGATGCGGTGGAGGCCCTCCAGGTAGAGCACGGCGAGCGCCAGCAGCGGCAACGCCACCAGAGGATCGAAGGACCAGTCGAGGAACAGCCGGCCGATGGTCGGCTGCGGCACGATCTGGCCCGGGGCGGGCCCGGCGAGCGGAAGCATGACAGCGATCATGGTATCCGCCCAGCTCGAAAAAGCCGGGCCCCTGGCGCGGCGTGGGGCGGCGCGGGCGTGGGGCGGCGCGGGCGTGGGGCGGCGCGGGCGTGGGGCGGCGCGGGCGTGGGG
>JBKPDO010000226.1:0-17209 GCA_046727955.1 bacterium
TCCTGCCCAGGGCGCGCGACTGGATGAACACCAATTCGTGGCTGGTCAGCGAGATCGTGCTCGTGTTCTTCATCGCCATCACCATCAACAGCCTCGTGGGGTAGCAGGCCATCGACCGTGCCGTGCCACCCTGCCCGCCGATCCTCGGCAGGAACCCGGCTTGTGGGCAGTGGGGTCGACCGTTGAGAAGTCGCGTGCTTCGTGCTCGATTGGGCAGCCCTGGCGTCCTGAAGCCTTGATCCATTGGCCGTGGGTGGCGCGTTTCATCCCTTCCGGGTGATGCCTGAGCGCCCGCCGACGAGCACGATCCAAGAGGCAACCCCCGCTGGGGAGCTCTGGTGAAGGGGGCAGACGTGACGATTGGACCGGTTCAGCTAGTCGTGCTGGGGTTCGCCCGCCCGGACTTCCATGGCGAGATCATCGCCGAGTTGGAGCGCCTGCGAAGAGCGACACGGGGCGCGTGATCGACGCCCTGGCCGTTTACAAGGACGCCGCCGGAGAGGTCGAGGTCGAGGACCTCAGCAACCTCTCCACCGAGGAGGCGATCGAGCTCGGAAGCAAGATCGGCGCCCTAATCGGCCTCGGTATCGAGGGCGAGGAAGGGGCGGAGGCAGGCGCCGCCGCTGGCGCCGAGGCGACAGCCGAGGGCGTGCAGGTGTTCTCGGACGAGCAGGCGTGGGATGTCCTGGAGGAGATCCCGAACGACTCCGCCGCCGCGCTCGTCCTGCTCGAGCACCACTGGGCCGGGCTGCGTGACGCGGTCGTCCGCGCGGGCGGCTTCCGTATCAGCGACGGATTCATCAGCCCTCGACCTCGCCGAGATTGGGTTGCTCAGCACCGAGGAGGCGCGCGACCTCCACGCGCTCGAGACCACCTCGGCGGCGAGTCGATAGGCCAGGTGGCGGGACTACGGTCCCAGCGTGAGGAGAGGAAGTTGGGCCAAACACGGCGACGGCGGCCGTGACCAGCACGACGGACGCCCATCGCAGTTCACCGTGCGCAGGGTCGGCAAACAGGCGCACCTGGCGGTGACGGCCGTCGACTACGAGACCGCCGACCTGCCGGTCGGGTGAGCGTCTCGAGCACCGGCGCGTCGTCGGCCGCGAGC
The DNA here is from genome assembly GCA_046727955.1 of bacterium. Classification (GTDB taxonomy): domain Bacteria; phylum Actinomycetota; class CALGFH01; order CALGFH01; family CALGFH01; genus DASVXQ01. Next base: position 1,109 of record JBKPDO010000226.1, read on the forward strand.
GCCTCGAGGGCCTTTCGAAGGCTATTGCCGGTAGCCAAGGCCTTCCTTTCGCAGGTATGAGTTCGTGAGCGGAGCACCCTGCCGCCACCACGCCGGCTGGGTCTTCACCCGATTCGGGTGATTCGCAGGCGCCCTCAATCTGAAAAGGTCTGTGCAATTCGCCAGCGAGAAAGGAGGGATACCGTGGGATTTGTCTGGTGGCTAGTCATCGCGGTCTTTTGGGTCATCTTCCTGTCCGTCACGATGTCCATCGCCCGGAGCAAGGGCCACAGCCCGCTGTTGTGGGGTTTGCTCGCCGTCTTCCTCCCGGGGATCACGCTGATCGTCGTGCTGTTGCTTCCCAACCGGGCGGTCGTCTGACGGGCACCCAGTCTGGTCTGCTGGTGATCGGGTGCGACTTCATCGTCCGGCGGGCCGCATTCCTCCTGGGCAGGGACCCGCGGATCAGTCAGGGCCTCGGCAAAGTGCCGGAGTGTCGGTTTCATGGGCTGGTGATGCCCAGGAGTGCCAGCAGTCGGGTGGCGTCGCGGGTGTTGTGACGCAGGGCGGCGGCGAGGCTGGTGACCGCGTAGGCGGTCACGGTGTGCCACCGCCGGCTGCGGAGGGACCGGAGGGACCGGACCCGGCAGGTGATGCGGATCGCCCGGGTGGCGTGGGGAACCCCAGGCCAGCGGCGGTGGTGACCTGGAGGCGGCGGATCTCGACTGGCAGCTGCGCCAGCGCCAGATCGACCAGGGCGATCAGGTCATCGACGCCGGTGGCGTCGGTGGCAACTTCGAAGCTGGAGGCCGAATTGGTGGCCTGCACCCGCAAGGTGCCCTCCCTGAGCTGGGATGCGACCTCCAGACAGCCACAAACTCCCTGCCGACGGCCTCGCTCATCCTGGTCCGTCGTCATCGCTGTCTGCTGGGGCAGGCCGCTTCCGCGTCGAGCCGCGGCGCCAGGGCAGCGTCCCCTCCAGCTCGATCTCCAACGAGAAGCTGAGGAACGTTCGGACCAGGACGATCAACCCGAGCGTGAGGGCGCTATCGAAGGTGCGGTCGACCGTGATCGTCAGCACGATGTCAGCGATGATCAAGACCTCCAGGCCCAGGAGGATCGCCCGGCCGACATCCTGTCGGGCGCGCTGGTAGGCGGCCCGGAGGTCGCCACGGCGAAGGGTGACCGCGGCCGACACAAGCGCCAGGAGCGAACCGCCCACCAGGATCGCGACGCCGGCGATCTCGAAGCCGTTGACGACCTGTTCCATCGTGTCGTGAAGGTTCACCCGAGATCACCCGGCCTGACCGGGTCAACGGCACGGCGACCAGGATCGGTAACGCCAAGCCGGCGGCGACCGCCGCCATCCAGCTGCTCGCGGTGGACCTCACGCTGGCGGGCGAGGCGCGCCGCCTCGGTCATGTTGGCCTCAGTGCGTGCCGTGGCAGTGGGCCACCAGCGGAACCCGCGATCACCGTGTCTGCCTCCCTCGCAATAGGGGCGGTCGGCTCTGCCGTACCCCTAATTTGCTCTCGGCCTGTCCAACCAGGGCCTCCGCCAACTCCGAGCTGAACTGCGAGCGGTCGGCCACCCACAATACAAACCACCGGTATGGTTGGTGAGAGCTGCCAGGGACTCCATGCGCACGTGGGCCACGTAGCCGACCGGGCTCGCCCCGACGGATCATCGCGGCCGCCTGCCGAGGCAGTCAGCGTTCCCCCAACCTGGTACAGGTTGCCGAAGCCCTGACCAACCGCGGCGGCATTGCTTTGCATCCTGCTTGCAGAACCTCGCCCCGCACTTAGCTAGTTCCCCATGAAGAACTCGGGGTTGAAGTAGCCGTTGAGCTGCGGGAATGCTGACCGGTGCCGGGCTGGTTGTGGTCGAATGACACCGTTGTCGCCGTTATGGGAGTTCCCGCTGCTTCGCATCGCCACCCCGCCGCTTGCCACCTGGGACGACCTGCTACCTGAGCAAGCCAAACGCCTGCCCGACGAACTCGCCAAGATCGATGCCGACCTCGATGACGAGCGCTTTATCGCCCCGTGGCGCGCGCACTTCCACGCGCGGCTGGGCCGCCCCTCGGTCCCGGTCCCGACCCTGCTGCGCCTTGTGTATTTGAAACACCGCTACCAGCTCGGCTACCAGGCGCTGTGCCGCGAGGTCGCCGACTCGATCGGCGGAGCGGACGCGCACACGTCTTTGCGCCGGAGGTCATGCGCGTCGAGACAGGGTCATGCGCGCGTCAAGGCGCCGACCCGCGCACGGGCCGGCCCGTTTGGTTCATCCGAACGGGATGATGTGCTGCGCGGCCGCATCCGGGACAGTGTTGTCAGGCGAGAGCATCGGTGGCTTCCGCGCATGCTTCGATCGGGAGGATCAGCCATGGGCAAGTCGTTCAAGGGCGTCGTGAACGTCGACGTGCGCGATTCCGAGCCGGATTGGGCGCCGTTCCAGCCGCCCAGCGCGCCCGAGGGGGCGCCGAGCGTCGTCTACATCGTGCTCGACGACGTCGGCTTCGGGGCGATCGGCTGCTACGGCGGTCCGATCGAGACACCCAACATCGACCGGATCGCGGCCCAGGGGGTCCGCTACTCGCAGTGGCACACGACGGCGCTGTGCTCGCCGACCCGGTCGTGCCTGCTGACGGGCCGGAACCACACCCGCAACAGCATGGCGTGCATCACGGAGGCTGCGATCGGGTTCCCGAACGCAAGCGGGACGATCCCGCCGGAGAACGGAATGCTGTCGGAGATCCTGGGCGAGATGGGCTGGAACACTTACATGGTGGGCAAGTGGCATCTGTGCCCGGAGGCCGAGATGAACCTCGCCTCGACGCGGCGTAACTGGCCGAGCGGTCGTGGCTTCGAGCGCTGGTACGGGTTCCTGGGCGCCGAGACCAACCAGTGGTATCCCGAGCTGGTCTACGACAACCACCCCGTCGACCAGCCGCGTTCGCCGGAGGAGGGCTACCACCTCACCGAGGACCTGACCGACAAGGCGCTCGAGTTCATCCGCGATGCCAAGGCGATCGCGCCCGACAAGCCGTTCTTCCTCTACTACGCGCCCGGCACTGCCCACGCACCCCACCACGCCCCCAGGGAGTGGATCGACCGGTACAAGGGCCGCTTCGACATGGGCTACGAGGCGATCCGCGAGCAGACCCTGGCGCGCCAGAAGCAGCTCGGCATCGTCCCGGCACACACCGAGCTGCCGCCGCTCAATCCGATCGGCACGCCCGACACGCGCAGCGGACCGGACGGCAAACCGTTCCCGCTGATGGACTACACCAAGCCGTGGGACTCGCTCTCCGACGACGAAAAGCGCCTCTTCTCACGCATGGCGGAGGTGTACGCCGGGTTCCTGTCCCATGCCGACCACCAGATCGGCCGGCTGCTGGACTACCTCGACGAGTACGGCCTGCGCGAGAACACCCTCGTGATCCTCGTCTCCGACAACGGCGCATCCGGCGAGGGCGGCCCGGACGGCTCGGTGAACGAGATGAAGTTTATGAACGGGATCCCCGACGACCTCGCCGAGAACCTCTCGCTGATCGACGAGCTCGGCAGCCCGAGAACCTACAACCACTACCCCAACGGCTGGGCGATGGCGTTCAACACGCCGTTCAAGCTGTGGAAGCGCTACGAGTTCAACGGCGGCACCAGCGACCCGTGCATCATCTCCTGGCCGCAAGGCATCAAGGCGGCCGGCGAGATACGCGACCAGTACCACCACGCCATCGACCTCCCCCCGACGGTTCTCGACGCCCTCGGTGTCGAGCCGCCGCAAGCGATCAAGGGCCACGTCCAGAGCGGCTTTGATGGCGTCAGCATGCGCTACAGCTTCGACGACGCGTCGGCGCCGACAAAGCGGAAGACCCAGTTCTACTCGATGCTCGGCTCGCGTTCGATCTGGCATGAAGGCTGGAAGGCGGTGACGACGCACCCTGCGATCAGCGGCTGGAGCCACTTCAACGACGACGTCTGGGAGCTGTACAACACCGACGTCGACCGCGCCGAGCTGCACGATCTCGCAGCCGACCGCCCGGACAAAGTGCGTGAGCTGGTGAACCTGTGGTTTGCCGAGGCGGGCGCCAACCAGGCGCTCCCGCTCGATGACCGCTCCGCCTTCGAGATCTTCATGACACCGCGACCGCTCCTGACCGCGGCGCGCAACCGGTACATCTACTTCCCCGATCAGGCAGACGTCCCCGAATCGCAGGCTGTCAACGTCCGCAACCGCTCCTACACGATCGGCGCGCTGGTCGACATCCCGAGGCCCGGCGCTGAAGGCGTCCTGTTTGCCCACGGGGCGCGGTTCGGCGGGCACGCGCTCTACATCAAGGACGACCGGCTCCACTACGTCTACGACTTCGTCGGCAGCCTTGAACAGAAAGTGGTCGGGAGCGAAGACATCCCGACCGGCGAGAACCTGATCCTGTCGGCCTCGTTCGACAAGCAGGGCGAGGACCCGCCCGGCGTCGCGAGCGGAACCCTGTCGCTGTACCACGGCGACAAGAAGGTCGGCGAGGCCGCCATCAAGACCCAGCCGGGCAAGTTCGTGATCGGCGGCGAAGGACTCTGCATCGGACGCGACAGCGGCGCCGGCGTGACCGACGACTACCCAGGCGAGATGCCCTGGCGCTTCACCGGCGGCACCATCAAACGCGTCGCCGTCGACGTCAGCGGCGAACCCTACATCGACCTGGAACGCGAAGCCGTCGCGATGCTCGTGCGCGAGTAGCGACACTCGCCGCACCGCGCGGCGGCTGACCGCCGCCTACCAGCCCCGCCCGCCTGGCCACTATGAAGGCCTCCCGTAGCGTCGCCCCCGGCAGCCTCAAGATCACCGCTGCACTGCTCGGCCGCCGCCAGCGCACACAACGCCGACACTCGCGCGTCGTCATCCCCTCTGGCCGCCGAGCCCGCATCCCCCAACAACGCCAGCATCTTCAACGTCGCCACTGAGACCCCGTCGACGTCGTTGGCCTGCCACGCCTCGCCAAGCTGGAAGGCGGCATCCAGCAGTGACTCGCTGCCCCGTCCGTCGGGGTGGCCGACGTCAACGCCTCCTCCAGGTCGGCTCGGGCCAGCCCCGCCGGCAGCAACCCCAACAGCTCCCAATCAGCCCCATCCCAATCCACGAGGCGAGCGAACGGCGTTGCCAACCCGCCTGCAGCGGCCGGCTATGTCAATTGCTTGCGCACAGCATCGTCGAATAGATCCGTGAAGGATGACGCGCTGGGGGGAGGGCCGTTTCGACGCTGCCGGCCAGCGTAGGCGCCGTCGATGACCAGGTCGATGCGGCGCTCGCCAAGCTGGCCGCAGACCAGCCCGACCAGCTCGCAGCCAAGCCCCAGCCGTCCCAGGGTGTGCCCTGGCCGCCACAGGCGAGCCAGGATGGGCCGGCACACCGGCCGGGTGCAGAAGGGCAGATCGACCAGCACGCCCAGCACCACCCAGGCATTGGCCCAGGCGACCGCGCGGCGCCCCACGCCCAGGGGGTCGTGGTGCCATGCGGCCCCAAAGATCCCGCGGCCGCTGCGGCGGTACAGGGTGTCGTCACAGACCAGCCGGACCGGCGCGGAGGCGGGGACCAGCAGCTCGACCATCACCTCCAGCAGGCACAGGCCGAGCAGGAACAGCCTGCCCGCCGCTTGCGAGGCGGGCAGGCTCATTGTCCTGCTCTATTTCGGGCCAACCACCGAACAACGATACACTTCGTCTGTTACGTTGAGAGTGATTTCAGGATGGGCTCCGGCCGCCGCCGCCAGGACCTGCGCTTCAGAAACGAACTGGTGAGGCGTAAACCCCTCGTTGAAAACGATGAGGACCTGCTGCCACAAGGGATTGAATCCCTCACCCTGGATGGCATTGATCACAGGAATGAACTCCTGTTCCTCATCCAAATCGTTCGAAGCATAGATCGTGTTGACGCTCGGGTCATGCGCCAGTAACGCGCCTTCGGCATTGGCCGGCATCTCCTTCATATTGACGGTGACCAACTCACCCTCGTAGAACGCGGGCATCTGACCCGCGGCGCCATTCATGCTTCCTTGAGCAAGCGCCACGCTCGCCTGACCCGCCGTACACAAAATGCACAGCGACACAAAAGCAATGAACGCACGCGCCGATTTCCATCCAATGTGCATCTTCTTCCCCCCTTCGATGTCTGTGTTGTGTGGTTCCAGCCCCAGCGGTTCGCCGGTGTACCCGTGGCACTCCAGCACCGCCGGCAGCCAGGGCCCGCCCGAGGACATCCTCGGGCCGTTGCCTGACCTGTCCGCCGGACAGGCTCGGTCATCGTCCGGCGCCAATCGTTCCCGCTCCACACCGCGGCCCCTTGAGCAACAAGCAACGACGGCCAGTCAGCTGCTCCGACCGTTCGGTCGTTTGCGTGGTCTCCTCCCGTCCGGGTCGCCGTCAGGAGCTGAAGTTCGCGATCGCCGAGGCACAGCCGACCCCCTGAATCCACACATTCTGGATCCCGGCGACGTCGGGGGCGATGTCGTCGGCGGCGACGATCATCTGCGCGGTGAAGGACTCGTCGTTACCGTCACCGGCGCGGTAGAAGTCCGCCAGGAGCACGACCGTGTTCTCATCGGTGATCGCGGTCTTCAGGGGCTCCGCCGCTGCCCCGGTGCACTTGAACATCGTGCTTGCCCGCAGTTCGACCGTGTCCCAGCGGACGCCTTCGCCGCTGAGACAGCCGGTCAGCGGGCCCTGGCCGACGTCGCTGGTGCATCGAAAGCCGCCAGCCGACTTGGCGAAGCCCGTCCCGGGGTTGTACGAGCCGCCGCCCGTGAGCCGGGCGGCACCGGTTGGGAAGCCGCTGATGCCGGTGGCGTTGAAGCCGAAGCCGATGTGGCCGGGCGCCGCCGCCGCGGGCGCCGCAAGCAGCAGCACGGCCGCTGCCAGCACCGCCGGCACCAGCGCAATGACCTTCACCTTCATCTTCATCTTCCAAGCCCTTCCTTCCTGTGACCGGGAATCGGTGGCGCACGCCACCGGAGACGCAGCGCCTGCTGCGCCCGCGAAGTCAGCTTCTGCACGTCAAGCACGAGCGACTGTCCAGACGGACAGGAGCACGCGCCGACCGGTGCCTCGTCGTCGCTGACGATGCGGGCGCCGCTGTCGTTGACGCTGCGGCTCCACGTTGAACGTGCGCGCCGAACGTGCGCGTCGGATGTCGCAACGGCAGCACTCGTCAGCATGACCCCGGCGCGGCGAAGGACCTACCCGCCGTCAGGAGTCGCCGTACACACCGCTTCATGGTCAGCCCCCCCTTGGCTGCGAAGCTTCGAGTGCCCGCGTTTCTCCCGAGCTTGGCCATGCGCTGCTTGGCGCGTGACGCCAGCGGGCCCTGCGGTCCCCCCTTGTGCTGGCCTGCTGCTTGTGGGCCCATGGCCGCGTACGAGGCACCGCAGTGCCGACCGCCCCGGCGTTATAGCACCATGCCCGCGCTTGCGCATACGCAGTTCATACGGAGTTCGTCGTAAATTCGCGGCGTAGACGACCTGGCGATCGCAGCCAAGTGCCCCCGGCTCGGCCTCGCGCAGCCGCAGATGGCTCGAAGGCACCCATGCAACGGCGTCGCCTTGCCCACGTCGCCCGCACCGGCGCTGTTGCGTTCGCGATGACCGCCTTCGAGCAGCGAGACTGCCGGCATGAGAACTCGTCGCCCTTGCCCCGCTCCCATCGCCCGCTCCGCCTTCGCAGGCTTCCGCTTCCCACCCGACGTCATCGTCCTCGCGGTCCGCTGGTACCTGCGCTTCGGCCTGTCCTACGGCGACGTCGAAGAGCTACTCACCGACCACGCGCCGGTGTATTCGGGCGCGCTCGAGGAGCTGGCGCCAGCAGCCTGGCATCGAACCGACCAGTACGCCAACAACCGTGTCGAGGCGGATCACGGTCGGCTAAAGGCGCGGCTGCGGCCGATGCGTGGGTTCAAGCAGGACCGGAGCGCCAGGATCGTGATCGCCGGGCATGCATTCGTGCAGAACGTTCGGCGCGGCTACTACGAGTTGGCGGTCGAGGAGCCCGTAAGCCGGCGGGTGGCGGTTGCGTTCGACGAGTTGGCCTTGGCGATCTGATCCCGGGAAGGGCGGGGCTTCAGCATGCCGCGAGCCGGCGGAACGCAACAGCGTCCCTTGGGGTACACCGCCACGCCCATCTGCTCCCACCAGCGGCGCAGCGTGGCCACGGCGAATGCGGTGCTGTCATGATCGGTGCCGACCGAGACCCAGCCGGTGTTGCGCCCCAGGTCGTAGACCCCGTAGGGGACCGCCTTGCCAACGGTGGGGTCGGCAAAGTCATGGACCCCGACCCGCTTTCCCGGACCTGGGGGGCGTTCCGACCGCCTGTGTAATGAGCCGAGGGGATGCCATGAGGTCATCGCCGGACGAAAACAGCGGCAGGCTGTTACGTGACTCGGGTGCTATACCGGGATTTCGCCGGTCTGGCCCCACTGCTGAGTGCGCGTGTTGCCGGTGGTGCTGTCGATCAGGAACCAGGTGCCGCTGCTCGGGCGCCAGGCCGCGAAGTCGGTCTTGCCGTCGCCGTCATAGTCGCCCGGTACGGGGATGTCGCATGCGATCGGCTACGCCGACCATTGACCCGGCGCCTACTCACAAGGAATCTTGGCGCCTGCGCGGAAAGCCGATGAGAATGAAGCCGGGCTCCACAGGAATATGAATCTGGAGATCCATCAATGCGCTGGCCGTCGGCGCTGGAGCACCGTTCATTAGCGAGAGCTGTGACGCCAGACAAGCACCCGTGCGGCCTCTCGGAACGGCACAACCAGGTACACCGCGAGACTGAAATAAAGCGCCACCGCCAGTACCGGCAAGGCGAGCCCAATGAGGATCGCGATCACATACCCGATGACGACGGGCAGAAGTTTCCGCCGGTCTCTGTGCAGCTCCTCGTCGTCTTGGTGCGGCGAGTAGAGGTGCTCGTGCCGCGCGTACGCGTCCAGGGCGAACCCCACAAGGCGGATTGCCAGGAGCGTGAGCCCGTACATGGTGACATACACCCGTTCGCCGCTGGTGTCATGCAGGGCGTCCGCGACGAGCCGCGTCGGGAACGGCAGGAAGACCACCACGAGCAGAACGAGCAGGTTGAGGCGCAGGAGGAGCGGATCGGTCCGCGCGAGCTGGTCGGTCAATCCGGTGTGCAGGAGCCACGCACCGCCGATCGTCAGGAAGCTGATGATGTAGGCCAGGTAGGAGGGCCAGGCATGAAGCACCTGCTGCAGGGGTGTGCCCGGCGGGTGAATCGCGAGGTCCAGTACGAGCACCGTGATGGCGAAGGCGAACACGCCGTCGCTGAATCCTTCCATCCGGTCCTTGCTGAGAACCCGGCGTCCGCGCGGCGTGTCTGGGTCAGCTGGCACGGCACTGTCTCCTTCGCGTGGGCCGGCGGGCGGTGGCCTTCTATGGATCCAGGCTGTCTGCCCTGCTGCCGGGCAGCACGGGTCCAGATTGCCCGGCCGGGGCCGGTCATGCCACGTGCCAGCGCCCGGCAGATGAGCCCTCGGGCAGGTGTCCAAAGACCCTGGCCGGGCTGACTCACCCCTGATGGTCAGCGGCCGCAGGTCGGATGGCTTCATCCGGATGGGATGATGCGCGGCCATGACGCCAGCGCGCATCCTGGCATTGACCGAGAAGACAGCCTGATCCTGGGCCGCCGGTAGGTGCCTGCTGCTTCCGGTCCTCGTGGTGCGGCTTCCGGCCCGTTGCCGTTCACCCGGATGCGGTGAGAACAGGAGATGCGACATGGCAAAGCCAGACGCGGTATTCATCTACATCGGCACCTATCCCGGCGAGGCGGGGGCGCGAGCCGACTACGACATCGTCAAGGACCTGCATGCGGCTGGTGCGATCGGGACCTACGACGCCGCCGTGGTCACCAAGGACGACGCGGGCAAGATGCACGTCAGCAAGGATGAGATGGCCACCCGGCACGGGGCGTGGGGCGGCGCCGCCGTCGGTGCCCTCATCGGCATCTTGTTCCCGCCCGCGATCATCGCTTCCGCCGCGGTCGGCGCGGCGGTGGGCGGGGTGGGCGGCCATTTGTGGCGTGGCATGTCCCGGGCCGACGTCAAGGAACTCGGGGAGATCATCGACGACGGGCAGGCGGCGCTGGTCATCGTCGGCGAGAGCAAGCTGGCGCAGGCGGTGGACAAGGCCGCGTTGAAGGCCGAAAAGCACGTCGCCAAGGAACTCGACGTCAAATCGAAGGACATCGACAAGGCCGTCCAGGAAGCCGCCACCGAAATCAGCTGACCTGCCGGCCCCGGGCCGGAGGACGGCTATTTCGCCCGCAGGCCGAACCACCGCCACCCGGGGGAGGGCACATGAGACCAGCAGCTCGGCCAGGCCCGCGCAGATGGCTGCTGCTTCCGGCCGCCGCCCTGGTCCTGGCCACGCCGGCCACCGGGTGCAGCAGCAGCAACCGGCCTACTGCACCGACGCCGACCAGGTCAAGACCTCGGTGCACAGCCTCGGCAATGTCAACGTTGCCAAGAACGGCCTGGACGCCCTGAAGACCGCGCTGAGCCAAGTCCAGACCAACGCAAAAACGTTCGCCACCGACGCAAAGTCGGCGTTCCCGTCGCAGACCACGGCACTGGAAAACTCGCTGTCCAGCCTGGAGACCGCGATCAAGTCCGCGCAGGGCCAGCCTCCCCTAACCGCGGCCGCGGCCGTCGTGTCATCGGTCACGCAAGTGACGAACTCGGCAAGCGCACTGCAGAGTGCCGTAAAAGGCAAATGCCAGTGACCAGTGCCCGGCGGATGCACCGGGAGACCGTCAACCGATATCAGACAGGAGCGCCGCAGATGCCGAAATGGAACTTCGTGGCGATGGGCCAGGTGGGCCTGACCGGCTGGACCAGGGTGGCCGCCAAGCCGCTCGCCCGAGCGATCGTCCGCAGGACCGGACGGCCGGAGGCCCAGATCCTGTCGCTGATCGGCGCGGGGTTCCTCGCGATCGCATTGATCGACTTTCTCCGCGAGGTCGATGCCGTGATCGCTGCCGGGCGAACCGCGCCGTCAGCCAGCCAAGGACGCTCCCGCCGCCCACACCTAGGACTGGCCCGTCAGGTGCCTGGCTGGGGCTATCGATACAGATCAAGCGGAACGCAGACCCAGACCAAGCGAAAGTCGCTGCGCTACGCCCCGCCCGTCATCCGGGTCATCCGATCTGGCGAGTACGACAGGTACCGCCGTCGCATGGTTGAGACAGGCCAGCGCGCCGACGGCCAATTCAAAGTCCTACGCCTCACCAGCGACACCTCGTTCGCCACCGAATTCCAAGCCGAGCGGGACCTGGTTGGCAGCCAGCCAACCTCGGCCTGACCGCTGAGGAAACGCAGATGGCCAAGGTCGCGATCAACGGGCTCGGCCGGATCTGCTCCGGGCCGCGCGATCAGCTGGCTCGCCGCGCGCTGCGAACGCGGCTGAGCGCCAGGCCGGCGGCGGCGCCAAGGGCCGCGCCCGCAACGACGTCGGCGGGGTAGTGAGCGCCGGTCCACACGCGGGACCAGGCGACGGCGGCACCGACGACCCGACCGGAACGGCCAGCTCGGGTGCCTGGCGCGCGACCGCGACGGTGAACGCGACCGCCGAGGCCGCGTGCCCGGAGGGAAACGACGTGGTGACGGGGGCGCGGTAGACCCGGCGGCCCAGCGGGACGTCGCCGAGCGGCGGCCTGCGGCGCCGCACCGACAGCTTCGCCAGCCCGTTCGCGGTGCCGCTGGCCAGGGCAACCGAGACGATCCCACGCGCGGCCGCCCGTCGCCATGCCGGCCGACCAGACAGGGTCAGCAACAGGGCAAGGCCCAGCCACAGCCGCGACCAGTCGGCCGCCCGTGACAGCGCCGGCATGGACCGGCCCAGCACCGGGTTGTGGGCGCCGGCGATGCGCTGGAACAGGGCCAGGTCGGCGCGGCGAGCGGTCCAGGCCAGGGCTGCCAGCCAGCTGGGCTGGGGCCGCGCCACGCCGCCTGCGGACCCTGGCTACAGCCCCACCCCGCGGCCGCTCACCGGCCGGTCCCGCGGCCGCTGGCGACCGCCCAGAGATACCGCACGGTCGCCCAGCTCTGGAGCCGCGGGCGCGCGGCCCGCGGATGCAGCGCCGGGGGCAGTAGCACGCGCAGCGCCAGCGGGAGCACCCGAAACTCCAACGGCGGCGCCAGCGTGACGGCCTCGCCGTCCACACCGGCCGGCAGCTTGGCGACCGCAGCGTCCACCCGCAGCGCGGTGGTGGTCCACTGCGCCCATCCGGCCTGGGCTGGAGTCTGGCCGACGGCGATCCGCGCGGCCAGCCCCGCCAGCGCCGCTCCTGTCCTGGCCCGCAGCGCCGACACCTGCAGCACCCCACCGTCCAGGCGCTCACGGCCGCCTAGCACGGCGGCGCCGCGCAACTGGTAGTCGTTATTGGCGACCAGCAGCACCAGCACATCCTGGTAACGCATGCCCTGCGGGTCCTGGAAGGCGACCTGCAGCAGAGGGCGCTCGCCCCGCAGCGCGCCGGGCAGGACGGCGTGTGCGGTGGTCAGCTTCCCCGACCGGTAGCCGGGCTCGGCGACCAGCTCGGCGTATGCGCCCAGCGAGACGTTGTTCAAAAACACCCGCTCACCGACCACGCCGACGTCGACGCGGCGCTCGGGGCCGGCGAAGGCGTCCAGGGCGGCCAGCGGGTCGGCCCGATCCAGCCCGAGGTCGGCGGCGAAGTGGTTGCGGGTGCCGGAGGGCACGCACACAAACGGCACGTCCCAATGCACCGCAACCGCGGCCACCGGGCCCAGCGAGCCGTCACCGCCGGCCACGCCGACCGCGGCCGCGCCGGCCGCGACCGCCCGGCGGGCCAGCGTCTGCGGGTCGTCACCGGGCGCCAGTTCGTGGACCTGGACGCCGCGGGCGCGCGCCGCGTCGGCCAGGCCCAGCCGCCGCGCCTTGCCGCCCCCAGACCCGGGATTGATCAGCAGCCAGGGCCTGCCCGGCGGCGACACCCGCCCGGATCCCGCGCGCCCCGCCGATGCCGGCCCGTCCACAGGACCAAGCGCCCGTCGCGCCGCCGCCGCATAGCCGACCACACCGACGGCGACCACCAGCACCCCGACCGCCCCCTGCAGGCTGACCACCAGCAGGCCAAGCAGCACGTTGGCGACCACCAGCGCGGCAACCACCAGGTTCAGCCGGCGCTTCCACACCCTGCGGGTGGTGAACGCCCACCACGCCGACGCCGCCACCACCCCCAGGCCCAGGACGGCCCCGGCCGCCAGCGCCAACAGTCCGCCACCGCTGCCGACCACGACCAACACCAGCCCGGCCGCCACCAGCAGCAGCGCCGCCAGGGCTGCCAGCGCCCAGCCCCTCCGGGCCGTCCCCCCAGCGTCGCCGTTCATGGCCTTCCCGCTCCCGCCGCTTGCGTCCCGCCAGCCTACCCACAGCCAGGTCAACCGCCGCCAGCGGCTCGCGGGTCCCACCCGCCGGTTCGAGTGCGGCCGCGCCGCCGCGGTGATCGGCCTATCCGGCCACCGCGCACACCGGCCAGCGTCGCAGCCGCGGGACCGCGGCGTGCTGTGCTCGAGTTGCGGGTCCGCGGCAGAGGCCGGCTCGAGTGCCTGGGTCATGTGGGTGGGCCCGCGTTGCGTGGATCAACTGACCGTCGGCTCCGCTGAGGTAGCTCCTCGCCGAGGGTCTGCTCAGCGGTGGCGCGCACCCGTGCCGGGTCGGCCACCCTGCCAAGCGCCGCCAGCAGCGTGGCCAGGTCACGGTCCAGCAGCGGCTGGCTGGCGGCTGCCTCGGCGTGGTCGAAGTCGACCAGCCAGGCCTTGCCCTGCTCGTCCAGCAGGACGCTGGCCAGCCCTAGGTCGCCGTGGGCGATCCGGGCTGCCCGCAACCGGGCGACCTGACGCCACACGTCGGCGAGCATGGCGTCGTCCAGCCGCCCGTCGCCAAGCTCGGTCAGGTCGCGGCCGGCCACCCGCTGCTGGACGAGCAGGCCGGCACCGTTGCCGAAGGACCCAACCAGCAGGACCGGTGGAGCCTGGACGCCGGCCGCGGCAGCCAGCAGCCCCATCGACGCCTCATGCTCCACCTGCGCAACCGCGTCGCCCAGCCGGCCCGGTGGCCGGCCACGATGCCGCAGCCAACACCAGCCGCGGTACAGCAGGTCGCTGTCGCGGCGCTCCCGCGAGACGACCTTCACGAACAGATCGGGCCGGGAGCGGCTGGAGACCAGGTAACGGGCCGAGCGGCGGTCCTGCCCCGGCAGTGGCTCCAGGTCGGCCGGGTCGCAGCCGTAGGCGGCCAGGGCCTTGCGGACCCGCCCCAGCGAGGGCCGGCCGCTGGGGGCGCCGAACACCAGCAGGACCAGCGAGCCGGCGGCCCAGCCAAGCGCCGCGCCGCCCAGCACGTCAAACGGCAGGTGCGAGCCGACGTAGATGCGGGCCACGCAGACCAGGCCGGCCAGCACCCAGGCGACCCGGCGGGCCCGCCGGCCAAGGAACGGGCTGGCCACGGTGGCCAGCGCCACCGCCACCGCCGAGTGCCCCGACACATAGCCCAGCCCTCGGTCCGGCACGAACAGGATGTGCACGTCCTCCAGCAGGGTCTGCGGGCGGCCCCGCTGCACGAACTCCTTGACCAGCTTGGCGACCAGGTAGATCGTCCCGCCGGCCAACGCGCAGGGCCACCAGCAGCACCAGGTACAGCGACAGGTGGCTGACCAGCTGCGCCACCGTGATCGGCACCCAGCCGCGCTCCAGCAGGTCCAGGGTGCGGGCGCGGAACTTGGTGGTGGCCAGCTCCCAGCCAGCCACCGGCGGCCGCCTGACCAGTCCGAGCAGCCGCGAGGCGACCCGGCCGGCCAGCAGCCCGAACCGGCGGGCCATCTCCTGGCTGCGCAGCAGCAGCACGAACACCACGATCGCGACCACCAGCGCGGCGATCCCTGCCACCGCGGCGGTGATCCGGCCCCCACCGGCCCCGCCCTGCAAGAGCACCAGCGCCAGGGCCAGCACCGGCAGCCCCAGCTTGACGAAGCTGTTCCACACCCCGGAGACCAGCACGGCCGTGGTGGTCTTGGACCGTGAGTAGCCCCACGAGCCCAGCATCGTGTAGGTCATGCCAACGCCGATGGCCGAACCGACGGCGGGCACGGTGTTGGTCACCGCGGTGGCCGACTGGGTCATCACCATCGCGTGGCCAAACGACAGCCTGGGGGTGGGGGTCACCGCCATCCACACAAACCCATAGGTGCACAGGTTCCAGATGGCGAGCAGACCCAGGGTGGTGAGCTCCAGCCAGGTCATCGCCTGGATCTCGGCCCACACCTAGCCCAGGTCGATGCCCTTGAGCAGGTAGTAGAACAGCGCCACGACCAGCACCAGCGATACGCCGACCTGGACGGCCAGGCGGATGCGCGAGCGGGGCTTGGCGGCGGCTGGCTCCTGGTCGACCATCACCTCACCCCTCGTCTGACCGGCCCAATGGCCGCTCCAGGCCTGGCCGGCTCATCGTGATTCCACGGGATCCAGATGGAGCCGGCCGTCCGAACGCTGTTCCAATGTCTGCTGGAGCGCCTGGCGGGTCGTGAAGTCGAGCAGCGTCGCCGCCTCAGCGGTGAGCTGGGCCCGGGTCTCTGCCGGGATGCTGAACCGCGTGGTGACACAGCCACCGACAAACGCGTCATATCGGGTGGCCACGAAACGCGGTGCCTGCTGCTCGATCAGCATGTAGCGCCGCACTCCCAGGTGGTCGGACGCGACCTCGGTTCCCCTCCCGGCAGCGCAGCCCGCGGTCAACCGCACGACCATCGCGCCAGTGCCGGCCCGGTCGCTGTCGAAGGTGAGCACGGACCGGCCGTCGTTCACCGTCACGTTCATCAGCTTCCAGCCGGCCGGTATGGGCCGTAGGCACGGCACCAGCGACGCCGACGGCACCGACTGGGCCTGCAGCCACAGCGGCTCCAAATCGCCCGGGTTCCGCAGCTCGGGTCGCGCATAGTCCACGAATCTGGGCAGTGACCTGCGGAGATGGGCGATGGCACGCGCAGGCGGCGTGTATCTAGGCGCGAGCGTTCGCGCTGGTCAGGAGCCTGGGGCCGGCGGGGT
>JBKPDO010000227.1:0-4530 GCA_046727955.1 bacterium
GGCAACAGGTACAAAGCCACCTCGCGGTAGTCGCCGAGCGACCACATCCACTTGATCGCTTCCTTCATCCGAGCGGAGGCGTTGTCCATCGCGACGACATGGTAGAGGTCCTGAGAACACAAGACGGCCTGGACGACCACCCGGGCAAGGCCGTCCTCGGGTGCCGTCCTCGGGTGCCTCGGGCAGGGGGTCAGCTCCCGCGTCGCCACGCGGATCATCTCGCTTCACCTACCTGGGTTTGGGGTCTCGTTTCGCCCCGCGGCGGCGGAGTCGTCGGGCGCCCCTTGCCAGAGTCGGCCCATTTACTCACGCGTAACCGCGAGCCCCGCACCGTCGATCCGCTACAGGTGGCGGGTTCCGAGCGCCTCCTCGATGACGAGCTCCGCGTCCCGGAGCACCCGGAGGTGTTGAGAGACCGCCGACCGCCAGACGGGCAATTCGTCGGCGAGAGCGCCGACTGCGCGAGGCCATCGCTGAGCGGATCGAGGATCGCGCGGCGAGTCGGGCACCGAGCGCGTCAAGCACCGCCCCGACCGACGCAGCCACGTACCGAATACTCCGCCGGTCGCTCACGCAGCGAGCTCTACCCACCGACAGGCGTGTGCGTCCTCGGGGAGCGGCGGCGGAGCCTGCGCGGCGAACGCTAGCCCGTAGGACAGCGCATCGTATGGGGATCAGCAGGGGCAAGGTCACCGGGTATCGTGTCTGCATGACGCTCGCTCAGTGGGCCAGCAGCCACGCGGGGCGCCTCCTCGCGCCGCTCGGTGCGCGCTGGGTGCCCGCTGGGTGCACGTCCAGGCGGTCGCCGAGCAGGCCCGCCGGATCGCCGGCGTGCTGCCCGAGGGCGAGCAGGACACCCTGATCGCCGCCGCCTGGCTGCACGACATCGGCTACGCGCCTGAGCTTGCGACCACGGGGTTTCATCCGCTGGACGGCGCTCGGCACCTTGAGACTCTCGGCGTCGACCGCCGGCTCTGCTGCCTCGTCGCCCATCACTCCGGCGCCTGGTTCGAGGCCGAGGAGCGCGGGTTCACGACCGCACTCGCCGCCTTCGAGCAGGAGCACGGCCCCGTCATGGACGCGCTGATCTACGCCGATATGACCACGGGGCCGGGTGGCGAGCCGCTCGACTTCGAGGCGCGCATTGCGGAGATCCTTGGCCGCTACCCGCCGGACCATCCGGTGCACCGCGCGATCAGCCGATCACGCCTGATGCTCGCCGCGGCGGTCGAGCGCACCGCACGCCAGCTCGCCGATGCCGCTCGAGGTAGTGCTTGATCCGCAGCCGCATCGAGGGATGCATGTTGAGCTGGTCCAACTCGGCCGGGCCGACGAAACGGACTTCCTTGGTCTCGCTGCTGGTGCGCAGTTCCCCGCCGACGACGCGGGTGGTGAAGCAGATGGAGCACTGCTGGCGAACCTCGCCATCGTCGTAGGCCAATGACATTGCCGGGAAGCGCCCACAGGTCGTTGTCGGTCTTTTTGGACCAAGAGCAGGTCACCGAGGTCGTTGACCACTCGGCGATGACTGCGATCCGCTGGACGAATCGGGTGGATCAACACATTGGAGGAGCCCGTGTTACGGCGTCTGCACGGCGACGAGCACGCCCTGACGGTGAGAACGTCCTGCTGATGGCCTGTGTCGCCCTTGTGCCCCTCTGGCTGGGCCGTGCCTCGGCCGCAAGGTGCCTTCGTGGCAAGCATGCGGGGCTCGGCGGGCGAGGCGCCCAGCGGCGTCCACCATGGGTCGAGAGGAGGACCTTGGATGAATCGCTCCGTTTCCCACCGCAGGATGTGGATGGGGGTCGCTGCCTTCGCTGTCGTACTCGCGGCGAGCGGCTGTGGCGGCAAGCAGCAGGCGGCCCAGCTGACCGCAACCACCAGCGCGCCGACGGTCACTGAACCGCCGTCGACCACCGTCGCGCCGACCACCACAGTGCCGACCACCACAGTGCCGACCACCACCAAGCCGCGGGCGACGACCACCCGGCGGCCGGCGACCACACGCCCGGCGCCTGCGCTCACGGTGACGATCACCGGCTTGCCGGCCACCGGTCAGGGCAACGCGGCGCTCGCCACCGTCAGGACGCTTCCGGGGGCGCGCTGCGACATCGTGGTCGAGTACAAGTCCGGGCCGAGCACAGCGCACGGCCTGTACCCCAAGACCGCATCCGGCTTCGGCGAGGTGAGCTGGAGCTGGATGGTGGGCACCCGCACCACCCCGGGGAGCTGGCCGGTCACGGTGACCTGCTCCAGGAGCAACGTCACCAGAAGCGCCACTCGCTACCTCACCGTGCTCGACACCGGCGGGCCGGGGTAGGCGGTGGGCGACCACCTCAGAGCGCACACCCACCCAAACGCCTGCCCTCGCCGCTGCTTCGGGTCGCGGTAGTACTCGCCGAGAAAACAACGGATATCGCGGGGCGGTGACCCGTCGCTTCAGGGTCCGATCCCGCGGCGCCGCCGGCAGGTCGTCCGCCGGGCCAGACGTCAATCAGTACAGGTAGACGTCGACTAGGAACGCGGCCGGCCCGCACGCTGTGGCCCGCCCGATCGTGCGCCGCGCCGGCGTCGCGGCCAGCGGCCCGACGCTCAGCAGCACCGCGGTGGCGGCCAGCGCGAACACGCCCGAGCCGGTGTCTTGCCAGCTTGCCGGCAGCACCGCCACGGGCGCGTCGGTGAAGAACTGGCTGGCGTGGGTGGCCCGCAGGACCGCGTTCCAGGCGATCGGCCCCGCGGCGGTCGCCAGCACCCCGGCGACGATGACCGTCGCCTGGCGGGGACGGGCCAGCGCGGCCAGCGCGGCGGCGGCCACCACGGCGGACAGGGCCGCGCCATACAGGATGGACGCCCAGGAAAGCAGGCAGGTCGGCTCCTTGTCGACGCATGAAATTTGGTGGTAACCATGGTTACACTGTCTGATGATGAGCTCTTCGGTGCGAAGCGAGGACACCGCCGTGGCCGGAGCGGCCGTGCCGTCCGCAGTGCAGACCCATCCCGGGGCACCTGGCAGGTGGGTGCTGCTGGCCTACCGGCTGCCCCGCGAGCCCTCCACCCCCAGGATCGGGGTGTGGCGCAAGCTGGAGCGGCTCGGGATCGCCCGGCTGGGCGACGGGTTGGTGGCGCTGCCGGCCGACGCCCGCACCCGCGAGCAGCTCGACTGGCTGGCCGAGGAGATCGTCGAGGCCGGCGGGACCGCGACGGTGTGGCTGGCCACCCCAGCCAGCGCCGCGCAGGAACGCGCGGTCGCCCAGGCGATGCGCGCCGCCCGGGCCGCCGAGTACCAGGCCGTCGTCGTCCAGGCCCACGCTGCCGCCGATAGCACGGTGGCCGAGCGGGCGCGGACGGCGCGGCGGTTGTGCGGCGAGTTGCGCCGCATCGGCCGGCGGGACTTCTTCCCGCCGGCCGAGCGGGACGCGGCCCGGACGGCGGTCCAGGCGCTGGCAGGCGACCCCGTCTCCGCTGGCGCTGGCGCTGGCGCCGACCAGGCCCAGGCGGCGGCCGAGCCGGTCGAGGTCGAGGAGCGCCCATGAGGTGGGCGACCCGTCCTGGGGTGCACATCGACCGGGCCGCCTGCGCCTGGCTGATCCGCCGCCGCCTCGACCCCGCCGCCACCTTCGTGTTCGTCGACGACCCGGCCGAGGTCCCGGCGGACGCGACCGCGTTCGACATGCGCGGCGTGGAGCTTGGCCACCACGGCGGCGACTGCAGCTTCAAGACGATCCTGCGCCACCACCACCTTGACGACCCGGTGCTGTGGAAGCTGGCCGAAGCCGTGCACGAGGCCGACCTGGACGATGAGCGCTTCGACGCCCCCGAGGCGCGCGGGCTGGACGTGGTGCTGCGCGGCCTGTCGATGGTCTGCGACGACCAGCGGATCCTGGAGCTGTCGGGGCCGCTGCTCGACGGCCTGTACGAGTACTTCAGGCGGGCGATGCTGCTGGGCCGGGAGCCGGCATGACCCGCGCTGCTGGCCGTCGCGTACTGGCCATCGTGCTCGCGTCGCAGGGCCTGCGCGGGGTTGGCTACGGCCTTGCCGCCGTGCAACTTGGCGCGATCCTGCGCAGCCAGGGCCTGGGTGCCCGCGGGGTGGGGCTGGTGCTGGCGGCGATCGTGGCCGGCAGCGCCGCCGCCAGCCTGGCGCTTGGCCGCTTCGGCGACCAGATCGGCCGCGCCCGCGCCTACCAGCTGCTGTATGCGGCGCTGGCGCTGGCTGGGGTGGTGCTCGCCCTCGGTGGGCCGGTCTGGCTGCTGGCCCTGGTCGCCCTGTCGGGGGCGCTGTCGGTTGAGGCGGTGGAGTCCGGCCCGTTCACCACCCTGGAGCAGGTCTTGCTGGCCGCCACCGACGCGCCGCAGCCCCAGATCACCCGCGGCTTCGGCGTCTACAACGCGGTGGCCACCCTCGCCGGCGCCGCCGGCGCGCTGCTCGGCACGCTGCCCGCCGACCCGCGCCTGCTCGGCGGCACCCTGGCCGTGGTCGGCGCCGCCGGCGCGCTGCTCGGCACGCTGCCCGCCGACCCGCGCCTGCTC
>JBKPDO010000228.1:0-3759 GCA_046727955.1 bacterium
TGGCGCCGGTGCTTGGCCGGCTGGTCGCCGACGAGCTCGCCACCGGTGAGCCGGCGTGGCTGCTGGCGCCGTTCCGGCCCGGCCGCTTCGCCCAGCGGGCCACCCGGGTCGTGCTCGACATCGAACAGCTGTTCCAATGACAGCCCGCACGCACCCGCTGGTGGGCTAGACAGGACCGGCGACCTGACCGCATGCGAGCGGGCCAACTACACCAGCGCCACCCGCGGGTCGACCGTGTCCGAGCGGCTCACCTGGGATAGGGCTGGGCACACGGCGGGAGAGTCAGTCCCGAGATCGGTGATGAGTCAGCTCAACCAGGCCCGCCACCTAGTCCAGGACGACCACGGGAGCACACCACCGCCCGCATCCACGGCCAGCACAGGCTCACACCACTGCGTGAGCCCTGGCGCTAAACCAAGATAAGGTCCACCGGACTTTGACGATCGGAGGGTCCCGAGCACATGGAGCTCCGCTACATCCGGGCCGGGCTCGCACAGCTTCCGCCGGTGCCCTTCCCGGCCGGATGGCAGGCCGAGGTATCCAGGCTGCAGGGCCTGCGGACGGGGTCCTTGGCGGCCTGCTTCATCGATGTGGACGGAGAGCCGCTCATCGAACGCCTACTCGAGCTCACCCGAGTCGCCCAGCGCGAGAGCCTGCCCATTCATTTCCAGTAGGCCCGGTTCTCGGGTCCGTGTCGAACTCGGGGTCGGCGCTGGCGCAGCGACATCGCCGGATGGTGATCGCGGTTCGGAGGATGCCGCAACCGAAGAACGCCCCCGGCGTCCGGACGCCGGGGTCGTGGCCGGTCCTTGGCCTGCTCAGGCCGGGCCGTCGGTCGGGCGTGCCGCGCGGGAGGCGAGCACCTTGAGATAGTTGACCCGCTCGAAGGCGGCCGGGTCGGGGACCGCGCGCTGGCTAAGCCTGCCGCGGAGCTGGTCGACCGTCTCGTAGCCGTGGCGGTCCATCCAGTCCCGCATGCGGACCTCCACGGGACGGAGGTGGTCCGGCCCGTGGCGGAGCAGCGCCGAGGTCATCATCGCCACGTCCCCCCCGGCGAGCAGCACCTTGAGCACGTCCTCGGCGGTGTGGACGCCAGTCGATGCAGCCAGCGAGATCCCGTGCCGGCGGTGCAGGATCGCGATCCAGCGCAGCGGCAGCCGCAGCTCCGTTGAGGTGCTGAGCTCCAGGGTGGGCACCACCTGGAGGGTCTCGACGTCCAGGTCGGGCTGGTAGAAGCGGTTGAACAGCACCAGCCCGTCGGCGCCGGCCCCCACCAGCTGCCCGGCCATGTTGATGATCGAGCTGAAGTAGGGGCTCAGCTTCACCGCCAGCGGGACGCCGGCGGCCTGGCGGACCGCGCGGACGATGTCCAGATACCCCCACTCGACCTCCGACCCGCTCTGCCCGGGGCTGGAGGAGACGTAGTAGACGTTGAGCTCCAGCGCGTCGGCACCGGCCTGCTCCAGCCGGGCGGCGTGACGCACCCAGCCGCCGCGCGAGGTGCCGTTGAGGCTGGCGATCACGGGGATGGACAGGCTCGCCTTGGCCTGCTCGACCAGCGCGAGGTGGGCGGCCGCCCCGGCCTCATCGGCGAGGTCCTCCTCGAACAGCGACGGCAGCACCACGGCGCCCGTCCCGGCCGCCTCCAGCCGCTTGAGGCCGTCCAGTGTGCCGGTGAGCGGCGACGACGACGCGACCAGCGGGCTGCGCAGATCCAGCCCCAGGTACCGGGTGCGCAGGTCGGCCATGACGGGTCCTCCTTGGCTGGTGGCGGCGTCTGGCGAGTGTGCAGGAGGTCGGGTGCCGACCGGCTGACGCTCCTCTGGCTGACAGGTTCACCGCACCCGGTCCGGAGCCATAGGGGCGGAAGGCCCTTCGTATCCGAGGCGCCTGGCCCATGATCGCCGGACTTGCTGCGTAGCCGTGCGGTGGACGTCGGTTCGGTAGAGGAGCACCGCGCTGATGTGCGGGCTCGGCCGCGCGGTCGGCGCGTTCGGCGAGCAGCTGAGCGCGGAACGCTACGTCCAGATCGTCATCCCCGGCCTGCGCGCCCAACCCAGCGGCTGACCGTCGGGTTGACCGTCGGGTTGACCGCGTTCAGCGCACCCGCAGCGACCGCCCGGAGCCGAAGACAGTGGTCCCGCTCGCGCAAGCGCTGGGTGCCACGCTGCTTGGCCTGCTGACCGGCCTTGGGGGCGCGACCCTGGTGCGGGCCAGCAACCCGGCCGGGGGTTGTACGCGGTCGATTTCGCGGTCATCTCGTGGCTGACCACGCTGGTGCTGGTCGCGCTGCTTGGCCTGCTCGCCCGCCCGCAGCACCCTGGCGCGGTCCACGCCCGCCCACTCGCCGACCGCCGCGACGTGCGCACGCTCGCCGACCTGGTCAACCGGGTCGCGCTGTCGATCCTTGGGGCCGGCACGGCGATCAGTTCGGTGTTGCTGCTCGGCGTGCACGGGGGGGCCACGAATCGCCGGCAGGTTGGGAGCGTATGAGTTGCTTGGCACGATCGGTCTGGCCGCAGCGATCATCCTGGGCATGCGAGTCGTGGTCGCCACCAGCCACGACCCCGACGACCAGTGACAGCAAGCCCGAACTTCAGTTGGAACTGCCGGCCACCCTGTCCGGGCCGCATGTGCGCGACGACGGTCGGCGCGGGCGGGGCGAGGAGGATGCTCATGAACCAGCCCGCGATGCCCCCACGTCGCCGATCGCGGCGGTGAGCGGCACCGTGCTGATGCTGCTGATGTGGGCGGCGGAGTGGCCGCTGGCCAAGTACACCTCCGCCGGCGAGCCGAGCATGTCGACCAACCCGATCATCGACTACCACATCATCTACGCCCTGGCCCTGATCGCGGTCGCCGTGCTGTCCGCGGGCACCACCTGGGGGCTGGGCAAGCTGTGGGCCAAGCTGCCGTTCGTCCAGCGTAACCGCTGGCTGCTGTGATCGCGGTCACTGCTGGAAGCTGTGCCCACGTCAACGGCAGGAACGTGCTCATGGCCGACATCGTCGGCCATGAGCACTGGCATTGTTCCCCGTGGCGTCCGGCCCTTCGCGCAGGTCTGCAGTGGCTCACGGCGCATGGCTCCTCCCTGCCAGACCGCGCCCACCTGCCGGTGATGTCACAGGCAAGCTCCCACCCTGCGCGGGCGCGTAGGGGCAAGGGCCTCTTGACGGCCGGGCCGAATGGCGGAGCAAGCGATCACGGGACACGAGGGATCAGCCCCGACCCCGTCCTCCAGGCTCCCAACCGAGCACGATCACCTCCGCGTTCGAGACGGCTCTGGAGTACCTGGGCGGTGGTGAGTCCTCCGGTGACAACGATCCAATCACTGCCGCCGTGACGCGGGCAGCTTCGCCTGACCGGTGGTCGAGAATCGGCGGCGACCGTCGGCTGGCGACATCGCGGTGTTCGCCCAGGGCGTGCGCGGCGCCCTCGACGACCTGGCGCGCCCGGTGCTGGTGCCTGCCTCGTAGGGGAGGAGGGCGTGCGGTCCCGCTCCAGACCAGCGATGCGGGCCGCGAGCTCGCCATTGCAGCCGCCGGCGGCGCTTCATCCCAGGGGCGACCGGCTCGCCGCCGGCCGCCCCATCGGCCTGGCCGACGGGTCGGAGTGCCCCGCGAGAAGGGGTCCTTCGGCCGTGGGACAGCACCCACAGCCAACTGGTGAGGGGGAGACCGCCGCGCGGTGCCTGCGCGCCGAGCCCGCGTCACGCCGCCGCGCGCGCTACGGCCGGCGGCGGGCGCCCAGGGGCGGCGG
>JBKPDO010000229.1:0-4408 GCA_046727955.1 bacterium
GTGGGTGGCGACCAAAGGTGGTGGGCGCCGCCCGCGCAAGGGGGCGGCCGGGCCTGTGGTGCGTAAATGCATTCACGCAGCTCAGGGCATTCACCGACCGGGCCGGTCACGGCGTTGCCCGTGCGCTTGGTCTCGACGGTCGGCACCGCGCTGACTGTGCTGAGGCCCTGATGAGCGCGGCTCTCCCAGCGTGGCGGGGCGCCCGGCACTCCGAGCGCATGGGAAGCTCTCCCAGCAACACGTTTGCCTGGCTGCCTGGTCCTCAGCGGCGGCTTCACGGTCGACGATGCCCGCCATCGCCAGCTCAAGCAGCAGGCCAGGCGGCTGGGCTTCGCTGACCTGCGCGCGTGCCTGCAGGCCCTACTGGACGAGGGCTGGAGCATCCCCCAGCTCGCCACCCACCTTGGCACCACCCAGGCGACCATCCGCCGCGCCATCACCGACCATAACGTCCATCGGCCACCCCGCCGCCAGGAGCTGGCCCGCCAGCGCCAGCGCGCCGCCCAGCAGCGTGTCGCCGCCCGCGTGGCCGGATTCGGCTTCCCTAGCGTGCGGGCCTACCTGGTGGATCGGCTGGTCACCCAGGTGTGGACGCTGGCGCAGGAGCGCTGTTGCAGCTGCTGGGATCAGGCTCGAGCAGGCACACTGTCGCGATGCGACCTCGCCGCCTTCGCCCTGCGCCCATCGACCACTCTGCCTTTGCCGGGTTCTGCTTCCCGTCCGAGGTCATCGTCCTGGCCGTGCGTTGGTACCTGCGCTTTGCGCTGTCCTACCGCGACGTTGAGGAACTGCTGGCCGAGCGCGGGATCGAGGTCGACCACACGACCATCTACCGCTGGGTCCAGCGCTTCACGCCGCTGCTGGCCGACGCCGCCCGGCCCTGCCGGCACGCCGTCGGGACGTGCTGGCAGGTCGACGAAACCTATGTAAAGGTCGCCGGGCAGTGGCGCTACGTCTACCGTGCCATCGACCAGTCCGGCCAGGTCATCGACCTCTTCGTCTCCCCGCGTCGTGATGCAATCGCGGCCCGGCGGTTCTTCCAGCAGGCTATCGCCACCACGAACGTCACACCCAGAGAAGTCGTCACCGACCAAGCGGCGGTCTTCCCGATCGTGCTGGACAAGCTGCTCCCCGCGGCGTGGCATCGAACCGAGCAGTATGCCAACAACCGCGTCGAGGCTGATCACGGCCGCCTGAAGGCACGACTGCGGCCGATGCGCAGCCTCAAGCAGGACCGCAGCGCGAAGATCATCATTGCCGGACATGCCTTCGTCCAGAACATTCGCCGTGGCCAGTATGAACTGGCGGTCGAGGCGCCGAGCAACCGGCGGGTGGTGGTGGCGTTCGACGAGCTGGCCCTAGCGATCTGACCGGTGACGATTGGTCGCGGCTCCTGCCCGCCATGGGACCGCCAGATGCAACACTGCCCAGCTGCTTGCGCAGCAGCGTCAGGGTCGTGCGATACATGAAGCGGCGGCCGCCGGCGTCGGTGGTCTCCCAGGAGGCGTCTTCGGTGCCGCGCTCGGTGTAGCCAAGACGCTTGTAGAGCCTGAGGGCGCCAGGGTTGTTGGACTCAACGCCAAGCATGGCGTCCACGCCGCGGGCGCGGATGCGCTCTTCCATGGCCTGGATGAGCAACGTACCGTAGCGGTGACCGGTTGGATTGGCGGCGAGCTGCAGCATCGTACCGTAGCCGGGATGCTCGGCGTAGTCGATGCCACCCTTGGCGACGATGCGCCCGTCGGGAGTCCGGACGGCAAGGTATTCAACCTCGCCGGATGCTGCGCGCGCCAGGTAGCGGGCGACGCTGCTGAGGTGGCCGGGGCCGCCCGACCAGGCGATGGCCGGCAGATCTGCCTCTGTGAGGTCGTCGAGTACCAGGCTGTCGAGGCTGGGGTGCGGTTGCGACATAACGCTCCTTTCTCCAGACGATATTGGCTATGCCCAGGTGGGTCGTTGCGCATGCGAATTCCTACGCGTGGGGTGCGTAATTGCGCTCACGCAGCTCAGGCTGGCCACCGAGAGGACCGGAGCCGGTCGCAGCGTTGCCCGTGCCTTGGTCCCACACGATCAGCAGTACGCCAGCTGTAGTGGACCGCCCTGGTCACCGACCGCGGCTGGCCACCCGACCGCTACCAGACCTGGCTCGCCCGCACCATGCAGGAATCCCCGCTGCCGCCCTGACCCACCACAACCTCACCACCAGCAATCCAACCTGCACGAGCCACCGCCGACCCACAACGGCCAGCTCCACACGCAACACTCCATCCCTTCAAACCCAGCCCAAGACGCCCTGCGCAGCCACCTCCCAGCCCGACGGCAACCAATTCCGCGCCGGCACCCAGCCCCCTCCCGGACACGTGACCGAACCTGCGGGCCAGAGCACTTAGCCGATGCGCTTGATCGCGGACACGGGGTGAAGCTCGGTCCAGCCGTGGTCCTGGTCGAGCACGTAGACGCCGGTGACCGCGACGTGGCTGCCGACCGGCGGGAACTGGATGGGGTCGTGGAAACCCGCGCAGGCGGCCGTGGCGTCGGGCTGGATCACCTGGTGCTGGCAGACCGCCTCGGTCACCAGGTCGCCGTGCTGGAAGCGCGTGTTGGTGTAGTCCGCAACGCTGCCCGGCGCCACGCCCGGCCGGTGGACCAGGCGCTCCTGGCCGGGGTCGAGCTTGATGTTGACGTGGGTGTCGCCGTCGGGCTCGGGAAGCCGGACGAGGTCGATGACGCCGGTGACCGTCGTGCATGCCGCCAGCACCCGCAGGCGCGCGGGGTGGTAGACGTGCCGCATGAGCACGGGATCGCAGTGGCCGGCGACGACCTTCGGCGGGGCCTGGACGGTGGTGACCGGGGGCCTAGTGAGGGTGATGTGGGGAACCGTGATCCTGCCGCCCCGGCCGAGGTGCACCCAACCCTGGCTCTTGGCCACGTAGAACGCGCCGAACAGGACCAGCGCGACGAGCAGCACAGTACTCGGACGGATGCCCTGGGAGCGGCGGCGCGGCCCCAGGCGGAGCGAGCGCGGGCGCCGGCGGCTTCGTGCCATGAGGATTCGCTCCCTCCGGAGCTTGGCGAAGGGATCTGAGCACGGAGGCTTGCACCCTATGAGCTTGCGCGCCGTGCGGCCGCGGCAAACACTGCCGCCGAAGGGCGCATGCGAGTGCTCCCCCCTCACGCCCGTCGCGTGAGTCTCGCCATGGCTTGGTGTCGCCTCAGCCGATGCCTCTTGTCGGCGTTGCCCATGCGCGTGGGCTCCCCACTCACGACCGGGCCGGGACTTCTGATGCCTGATGAGCCCGGATGCCCCGGAGCGGTGGGGCGCCCGGCACGTCAAGCGCATGGGCAACACCCCCACCAGCACGTTTGCCTCACCGCCTCGTCATCAGCGGCGGGTTCAGGGTTCAGAGCGGCCGCGATCGTCACGTCCAGGAGCAGGCCAGAGGACAGGGCTTCGCCGACCGCCGCGCCTGCCCGCAGGCCCTGCTGGACGACCGCTGGAGCATCCCGCAGCTCGCTGTCCGCCTTGGCACCACCCAGCCGGCCACCCGCCGCGCTATCACCCACCAGCAGATCCACCAGCAGATCCGCCAGCCACCCGGCCGCCAGCCCGGCAGCGCCAGCATGCCGCCCAGCAGCGGGTCGCCGCCCGCGTGGCCGAGCTCGGCTTTGCCAGGGTCCGGGCTTACCTGGTGGACCGGCTGGTCGCCCAGGCGTGGACGCTGGAGGAGATGGTCGGCGAGCTTGGCGCCGCGCCCAGCACTCTGCGGCGCCTGCTGGAGCAGCACCAGGTGCGGCGGGTGGGGCCGACCCGGCGGCAACGCGCCGTGCCAGGGCGAGGCCTGGGACCCCGGGCGCAGGCACACCTCGCCCAACAGCGGCGCCAGGCGCGCCTGAGGGAGCTGGGCTTTGCCGGGGTCGAGGAGTACCTGCGGGATCGCCATGTGGGGCGGGGCTGGTCGGTGCGGCGACTGTGCGCCCAGCTCGGCGTCGGTCATGGCTGGCTAGACCAGCAGCTGGCCCGGCTCGGACTACGATCCTGGCCGCGGACTCAGTAGGACGCCGTGGGGTTCGAGTCGGCGGTGCGTCACCAACCTTGTCGGGCAGGTCTGTCGAGGATGGTGCGGATGACGTGCGCCCGAAGCGCCGTCCAGCCGGCCGGGTGAGGCGGTCAGGCGCGTCGGAGCGGATCACGGCACTCCAGTGGGACGTGCGGCCATCGATGGCGCGCGGTGCTAATCCAGCCTGTCGTCGGCCACTCGGGTCATCTCTGCCACGACGGCTTCGATATCGTCTCCATCTGTGCGGAAGCTCGTAACGCAGGCTCGAATCACCTCCCTGCCGTCCACCGGAACCGTCGACATCCATGCCACCTGCCGCCGCAGCAGCTCCTCGACCAGCCGCGGAGCGT
>JBKPDO010000230.1:0-43353 GCA_046727955.1 bacterium
GCGGGGGGCTGGGCGCGGCGGGGGGCTGGGCGCGGCGGGGGGCTGGGCGCGGCGCCCAGCGAGTTCCACGCCGAAAGCGGGGTCACAAAAGGGGGCGGCTCGATCGCCGCCCTCTCCACGCTTCGGCGGGCCCCGGTGAAACAGGCCTGGTGGAACTAGGAGGCCGCGCGCTCGCGGTTCAGCGCGCGCGCCAGCCGCGACTTGTGGTTGGCCGCGTTGTTGGGGTGGATGACCCCCTTGCTGGCGGCCTTGTCGTAGGCGCGAGCGGCGCGCTCCAAGGCCTCGCTGGCCGCGCCGGTGTCGCCCGCGTCCAGGGCCTCCAGCACGCGACGCCGGTGCGTCCGCAGGGCAGAGCGGACCGACTTGTTGCGCAGGCGGCGCCGCTCGTTCTGCAGATTGCGCTTGATCTGGGACTTGATGTTCGCCATTGGGCTCTTTTGATCCTCTGCACGCAGGTGGCAGTCAGCGCAGGCTAGCATAGCTGCTTTCGGCCCCTCAAAGCGCGGCCGCCCGCCGGGTCTCACCTGGGCTGATGGTATGCTCGCCTGGCGCCCGGGCGATCCTGCCCACGCAAAGCGCGCCGGTCGCAACCCCTCGATGACATCGACGAGACCACATGCCCACTGATCTTGCGCGCCTGCGGAACTTCTGCATCATCGCTCACATCGACCACGGCAAGTCGACCCTTGCCGACCGGCTGCTCGACCTCACCCACGCGGTCAGCGAGCGGCAGATGCGCGCCCAGTACCTCGACAAGATGGACCTGGAGCGCGAGCGGGGGATCACCATCAAGGCCCAGGCGGTGCGCTTGGCCTACCGCGCCGCCGACGGCCTCGACTACGTCCTCAACCTGATCGACACGCCCGGGCACGTCGACTTCACCTACGAGGTGTCACGGGCGCTCGCCGCCTGCGAGGGCGCCGTGCTGCTGGTCGACGCCGCCCAGGGCATCGAGGCCCAGACGCTGGCCAACCTCTACCTGGCCCTCGAGGCGGACCTGGCGATCATCCCGGTGATCAACAAGATCGACCTGCCTGCCGCGCAGCCGGAGCGGGTGGCGCGCGAGATCGAGCAGGTGGTCGGCATCCCGTCCGAGGAGATGCTGAAGGTCTCGGCCAAGACCGGCGAGGGCGTGCCAGCCCTGCTGGAGGCGATCGTGCGGCGAGTGCCCGCTCCCAAGGGCGACCCCGACGGCCCGACCCGAGCGCTGATCTTCGACTCGCTCTACGACTCCTACCGGGGCGTCATCACCTACGTCCGCATGGTCGACGGGCAGGTGCGCAAGGGAGACCGGGTGCGGATGATGGCCACCGGCGGGGTCTCCGAGGCCGAGGAGGTCGGCGTGTTCGCCCCCGAGGCGGTGCCGACCCAGCAGCTTGTCGCCGGCGAGGTCGGCTACCTGATCCCCGGCCTGAAGGACGTGGCGCAGGCCAAGGTGGGCGAGACCGTCACCACCGTGGAGCGCCGCGCCGCCGAGCCGCTGTCGGGCTACCGGGAGCCGCGGCCGATGGTGTACGCGGGGCTGTACCCGATCGAGGGTGACGACTTCCCCGACCTGCGCGACGCCCTGGACCGGCTGCGCCTCAACGACGCCGCCCTGGTCTACGAGCCGGAGTCCTCGACGGCGCTCGGCTTCGGCTTCCGCTGCGGCTTCCTGGGCCTGCTGCACATGGAGATCGTGCGCGAGCGCCTGGAGCGCGAGTTCGACCTGGAGCTGATCACCACCGCGCCGAACGTCGCCTACCGCGTCACCGGCACCGACGGCGAGACGATCACCGTGTCCAACCCGAGCGAGCTGCCAGACCCCGGCAACATCGAGCGGATCGAAGAGCCGTACGTCGACGCCATGATCCTGTGCCCGTCGGAGTACATCGGCGCGGTCATGGAGCTGTGCCAGAGCCGGCGCGGCGCGCTCCAGGGCATGGAGTACCTCTCGGAGGAGCGGGTCGAGCTGCGCTACCAGCTGCCCCTGGCCGAGATCATCTTCGACTTCTTCGACCAGCTGAAGTCGCGCACCCGAGGCTACGCCTCGCTCGACTACGACCCCAGCGGCTACCGCGCCGCCGACCTCGTCAAGGTCGACGTGCTCCTGCAGGGCGAGCCGATCGACGCCTTCTCGGCCATCGTCCACAAGGACAAGGCCTATGCCTACGGCCGGGCGATGACCGCCAAGCTCAAGCGGCTGATCCCGCGCCAGCTCTTCGAGGTGCCGATCCAGGCGTCGATCGGCTCGCGGGTGATCGCCAGGGAGACGATCACCGCAAGGCGCAAGGACGTGCTGGCCAAGTGCTACGGCGGCGACGTCACCCGCAAGCGCAAGCTGCTCGAGCGGCAGCGCGAGGGCAAGAAGCGCATGAAGCAGATCGGCCGGGTCGAGGTGCCGCAGGAGGCGTTCGTGGCCGCGCTGCGCACCGACGACGAGGGGGTGGCGGGCCGGTGACGGCGCTCGCGCCCACACGCGCCCGAGCCGCGGACCCGCTGGTGGACCGGTCGCTGTTCGGCGTCTACGTGCACGTGCCCTTCTGCCTCACTCGCTGCCACTACTGCGACTTCGTCACCTATACAGGCATGGAGGGGCTGCGGCGCCCGTACGCGGCGGCGCTGCTCGCCGAGGCGGAGCTGGCCGTGGCCCAGTTCGGCGGCGCGGGGGCTGGGTCCGCCGCGGGCGCGGCGGCCGTCACCAGCGTGTTCGTCGGCGGCGGCACGCCGACCCTGCTGCCGCCGGGCGATCTGGCCAGGGTGCTCGGGCGGCTGCGCGAGCTGCTGCCGGTGGCGCCAGACGCCGAGGTGACGGTGGAGGCCAACCCGGAGACGGTCGACCCGGCGCTGGCGCGAGGCCTGGTCGAGGCCGGGGTCACGCGCGTCTCGCTGGGTGCGCAGAGCTTCGACGACGGGGTGCTCGCCGCCCTCGGCCGGCCACACGACGCCGCGCGGATCGGCCGGGCCGTCGCCGCGCTGCGGTCGGCCAGCCGCGCCCGTCCCGGTGGGCTGGACCTGAGCCTCGACCTGATCTTCGGCTGCCCAGGGGAGGACGAGCGCTCCTGGGCCCGCTCGCTGGAGGCGGCCGTCGCCCTCGTGCCGGAGCACCTTTCCGCGTACGCGCTCACCATCGAGCCCGCCACCAAGTTCGGCCGGCTCGTCGCCGCCGGTCGCATGGCAGAGCCCGACGAGGACCTGCTCGCCGACCGCTACGAGACCGCCTGCTCCGTGCTGGCCGAGGCTGGCTACGGCCACTACGAGGTGTCGAACTGGGCACGCGGGCCGGTCGACGCCGCTGGCGTCCCTATCCATGCCAGCCGCCACAACCGCACCTACTGGCGCCGTGGCGCCTACCTCGGCCTCGGCGCCGGGGCGCACGAGTTCGCGCCCTGGGCCGCCGGCGCGGAGCACCCGGACGGCCCCGGCGGGACGCGACGCTGGAATCTCCGCGGAGTCCCGGACTACCTGGCCGCCGTGCGGGAGGGACGGCGTCCGACCGAGGGCCAGGAGATCCTCGACCATGACCAGGCCCGCTTCGAGGCGCTGGCGCTGCGGCTGCGCACGGTGGACGGGCTCGACCACGGCGAGGCCTGGGCGCTCGGGGTCGACCCGACCGGCGCCGCGGCCGCCGAGCTGCGCGCCGCCGGCCTGCTCACCGAGCACCCGGGCCTGCGCCTCACCGAGCGTGGCATGTTCATGCACGGCGAGGTCGTCAGCCGCCTGGCTCCCTGACCAGCTCAGGAAGGAGCGCACGTGCGACTGGAGACGGTCAGGGCTGAGATCGCGGACGCCGGGCGCGAGCTGGAGCGAGCCAGGCTGGTACAGGGAACCTCCGGCAACCTGAGCGTCCGGGACCCTGCCGGCGGCACCATCGCCGTCACGCCGAGCTCGGTCGAGTACCGCCGTATCCACCCCGCCGACGTGCTGCTGGTCGACGGCGACGGCAACCTCGAGGAGGGCTCCCACCCGGTCTCGAGCGAGCTGTCCATGCACCTGGCGCTGTACCGGCGGCGGCCGGACGTGGGCGCCGTGGTGCACACCCACTCGCCCTGGGCCACCACCTGGGCGGTGCTCGGCCAGGAGATCCCGGCCGTCCACTACGTGATCGCCTCCATCGGCTACGTGGTCCGGGTTGCGCCGTACGCCACCTTCGGCACCGAGGCGCTGGCCGGGAACGTGGTCTCCACGCTGGCTGCCGACAACGCGGTCCTGCTCGCCAGTCACGGCGTGGTCGCGGTCGGCGCCGACCTGCGCGCCGCCCTGGAGAACGCCGTGCGCGTCGAGTTCCTGGCCGAGCTGTACTGGAAGGCGACCCGGATCGGCGACCCGGCGGTGCTGCCGCCGGACGAGATCGACCGGGTCAGAGCCCAGGCGGCAGCCACAAAGCGGGCCGGCGGATCAGGAGCTCGAGAGCCTTAGCACTCGCATGGGCAGACTGCTACTCTCGACCAGGTGAGCAACCGTCGGGAGGGACGCCGTGAGCCTCGATGAGCGGAAGGCGCGACTGCTCCAGGCGGTCGTGCGCGAGTTCATCCAGACAAACGAGCCGGTCGGCTCCAAGGCACTTGCCGACCGTTACTCGCTGGGCATCTCCTCTGCCACCGTCCGGAACGAACTGGCGGCCCTCGAGGAGCAGGGCTTCCTCTCGCACCCGCACACCAGCGCGGGGAGGGTGCCGACAGACCGCGGCTATCGCTTCTACGTCGACTCCCTCTCGGGCGTGGGTGAGCTGGCCCGTGCCCAGCGGGACGCGGTCATGCGCTACCTGGAGGGCGCGGCCGGCCTGGAGGAGACGCTGCAGCGCACCTCGCTGCTGCTCGCCAGCCTGACCCACTACACCGCGATGGTGGCCCCGCCCGCCCTCGACCGCTCACGCGTGCGCCACGTCGAGCTGGTGCAGCTCAGCTCCCACGTGATCATGCTGGTGCTGATCGTCGACACCGGCCGGGTCGAGCAGCGCCTGCTGGAGACCCCGGGCGCCGTCAGTGTCGAGGACCTCGAGGACCTGCGCCGCCGCCTCAACGAGAAGCTGGCGGGCGAGCGGCTCAACCGCGCGGAGCTGGTCCTCTCGGGCATGCTCGAGACGGTCTCCGCCGAGCAGCGCCGGCTGTTTACGGTGGTCGCGGACGTGCTCGGGCAGATGGTGAGCGACCGCAGCACCGAGCGGGTGTGGCTCGGCGGACAGGCGCACATCCTCGGCCCGGGGGCGTTCGACGAGCTCGAGACCGTCCGCCAGGTCTACGCGCTGCTCGAGCAGCAGGTCCTGGTGCTGCGGCTGCTGCAGATGGCGTTCACCAGGGGCGCGGACCAGATCTCGGTGGTGATCGGGTCGGAGAACCAGATCGAGGGCATGCAGGCGTGCTCGCTGGTGACGTCGACCTACCCCGCGGGGGATACCATCGGCAGCATCGGGGTGCTCGGCCCCACGAGGATGGATTACCTTCGCGCCATGGCGGCGGTGCAAGCTGTGGCCGGATATCTTGGGAGCTTACTGGACGACGTCGAGCGCTAGACGAGAGCTCTCGGCGACCACACCGCCTGTTGAGGATCGAGACAGCAGCAGAGGAGAGGCTTGACCGACTATTACGAGTTGCTCGGCGTCAGTCGCGGCGCGACTCAGGAGGAGATCAAGCGCGCCTACCGGCGGCTGGCTCGCAAGTACCATCCCGACGCCAACCCAGACGACCCTGGCGCCGAGGAGCGCTTCAAGGAGCTGAACAAGGCCTACAGCGTCCTGGGCGACCCGGACAAGCGGCAGCGCTACGACGCTTTCGGGCCCGAGGGGCCCGAGGGCATGGCCGCGTCCGCGTCCGCCGACCCCTTCATGGCCACGTTCGAGGACCTGGTCGGCCAGTTCTTCGGCGGCGGTGGCCCGTTCACCACCAGCCGCCGGCCCCGCTCCCGCGCCCGCCGCGGCGCCGACACCGCGGTCCGGGTCGAGCTCACCTTCCCCGAATCGGTGTTCGGCGCCAAGAAGGACGTGCCGCTGCGCCTGGCGGTGCCCTGTGACCAGTGCCGTGGCTCTGGCGCCGAGCCAGGCACGGAGCCAACCGTCTGCCAGCGCTGCGGCGGCACCGGCCAGCAGCGCACCGTGCGGCAGTCGCTGCTCGGACAGATCGTCACCGCCTCGACCTGCCAGGTCTGCGACGGCTCCGGCTACGAGGTGCGCTCGCCCTGTGGCAAGTGCCGTGGTCAGGGCGTGGTGGCCAAGGACTCGGTCATCACCGTGGACATCGCGTCAGGGGTCGAGGACGGCATGCGCGAGCGGCTGCCCGGTCGCGGCCACGCCGGCCAGTTCGGCGGCCCCCCCGGTGACCTCTGGGTGGAGCTCTCGGTCACCCCGCACCCGCTGTTCGACCGGCGCGGCGACGACCTGACCTGCTCGGTCACGGTGCCGATGACGATGGCCGCGCTGGGCGGGACCGTGCCGCTCACGACGCTGGACGGCGAGGACCTGACCATCGAGGTCGAGCCGGGCACCCAGCCGGGGACGATCAAGCGCTTCCGCAAGCGCGGCGTCCCTTCTGGGGACGGCTGGGGCAGGCGCGGTGACCTGCTGGTCGAGCTGAAGGTCGAGATCCCCACCGATTCCTCCGAAGAGGAGCGGCGCCTGCTGCGCCAGATCGCCGACCTCCGCGGCGAGGCCACCGAGCCCCCGGCCGCCCCCAACCTCTTCGCCCGCCTCCGCGGCTCCACCCGCTGAGCGACCCCGGCTTGAGGGGCGGTGCGGGGGTTTCGGTGGGCGCTGGTGCGGTATCTGCTGAGTGGCGCGGGCGCGAGGGCGGGCGAGGGGGTTGCCGTGGAGGTCGACAGGAGGGTCCGGGAGCAGGGTGAGGAGGTCGCGGCGGCATGAATGCGCGACGACTGCTTCCGCTCTGGCCGGTCACGCGGCAGCTTCGCGGGGACGATCGCCTCGGGTTGGGCGCGGCGGCGCAGTCCCCTCGCTCGGCGGCCCTTCAGCCCCGGACCACCGATGCTGACAGGGTCGTCAAGTCGATCTGCCCGTACTGCGCGGTCGGCTGCGGGCAGGACGTCTACGTGAAGGACGGTCGGGTCACCCAGATCGAGGGCGACCCGGACAGTCCCATCTCGCGCGGGCGGCTGTGCCCCAAGGGGTCGGCGTCGGCGTCACTGGTCAACAACCCGCAGCGGCTCACCGAGGTGCGCTACCGGCGGCCGTACGGGACCGAGTGGGAGGAACTGGACCTCGACACGGCGATGGCGATGGTTGCCGACCGGGTGATCGCCACACGCGAAGCGACCTGGCAGGCGATTGACGACAAGGGCAACCGGCTCAACCGGACGCTCGGGTTCGGGTCGCTGGGCGGCGCGACCCTGGACAACGAGGAGAACTACCTCATCAAGAAGCTGTTCACCGCGCTCGGGGCGATCCAGATCGAGAACCAGGCGCGCATATGACACTCCTCGACCGTCCCCAGTTTGGGGACCTCGTTCGGCCGGGGCGGCGCCACCACCTTCCAGCAGGACCTGCAGAACGCCGACTGCATCGTGATTGAGGGCTCGAACATGGCCGAGGCCCATCCGGTCGGCTTCCAGTGGGTCATGGAGGCCAAGCTCCGCGGGGCCAAGGTGATCCACGTCGACCCGCGCTTCAGCCGCACCAGCGCCATGGCCGACCTGCACGTGCCGATCCGCGTGGGAACTGACATCGCCTTCCTCGGCGGGCTGGTCAACTGGGTGCTCACGCACGGGCGTGAGTTCCGCGAGTACGTGGTCAACTACACCAATGCGCCCGTGGTCGTCGACGAGCGCTACGTGGATGCCGAGGACGGTGACGGGCTGTTCTCCGGCTGGGACCCGCAGGCTGGCAAGTACGACCCGTCGAGCTGGCAGTACGAGGGGATGCGGGTGGCGGCTGCCTCCGGCCAGCGAGAGCAGCCGGCGCACGACCCCGATCACCACGGCGCCATGGGCGCGCCGCTCGAAGGGGAGCGGCATCCCCGCGTCGACCCGACGCTCAGCGATCCGCGCTGTGTCTTCCAGATCCTCAAGCGCCACTTCGCCCGCTACACCCCGGAGATGGTCGAGGAGGTCTGCGGGGTGCCGCAGGCGTTGCTGGAACAGGTGGCGCGCACGCTGGCGGACAACTCTGGGCGCGAGCGGACCAGCGCGTTCTGCTACGCGGTCGGCTGGACGCAGCACAGCGTCGGGGTGCAGTACATCCGCACGGCCGCGATCCTGCAGCTCCTGCTCGGCAATATCGGCCGGCCGGGCGGCGGCGTCCTGGCGCTGCGCGGTCACGCCTCGATCCAGGGCTCCACCGACATCCCGACGCTGTTCAACCTGCTCCCCGGCTATATTCCGATGCCGCACGCTGAGGCGCACGAGGGCCTGGCCGACTTCATCGACCGCAACGCCGCCAAGAGCGGCGCATGGGGCTCCATGGACGCCTATACAACCAGCCTGCTCAAGGCGTGGTGGGGGGACGCGGCCACCGCCGGCAACGACTACGGCTTCGACTACCTGCCGCGCATCAGCGGCGACCACTCGGCAATCGCCACGGCCATGGCCATGCTCGACGGGACCTGCAAGGGCTACTTCCTGATGGGGGAGAACCCGGTGGTCGGGACCGGCAACGGCAGGCTGCACCGGCGGGCGCTAGCCAAGCTCGACTGGCTGGTCGTGCGCGATCTGGTCGAGATCGAGTCGGCGACGTTCTGGAAGGATGGCCCGGCAGTGGAGGCCGGGGAGCTGCGGCCCGAGGAGATCGGCACGGAAGTGTTCTTGTTCCCGGCTGCCGCGCACACCGAGAAGGACGGATCGTTCACCAACACCCAGCGGCTCCTCCAGTGGCACCGCAAGGCGCTTGAGGCGCCCGGTGACGCCCGCTCCGACCTGGGGTTCATCTACCACCTCGGTCGGATCATCCGCGAGAAGCTCGCCAGCTCCACCGACCCGAAGGACCGGCCGGTCCTCGACCTCACCTGGGAGTACCCGACCGAGGGATCGCACGCTGAGCCTGACGCCGAGGCGGTGCTGGCCGAGGTCAACGGGTTCGGGCCGGACGGCGCGCCACTGGCTAGCCCCTTGGAGCTGAAGGCGGACGGCTCGACTCGCTGCGGCTGCTGGATCTACTGCGGCGTCTACGCCGGCGGCGTCAACCAGGCCGACCGGCGCAAGCCTGGCAGCGAGCAGAGCTGGGTGGCTCCTGAGTGGGGCTGGGCGTGGCCGTCCAACCGGCGCATCCTGTACAACCGCGCCGCGGCCGACCTGCAGGGCCGGCCCTGGTCCGAGCGGAAGGCGTTGGTGTGGTGGGACGAGGCAGGAGGCCGCTGGACAGGCCACGACGTGCCCGACTTCCCGGTGACCAAGCGACCCGACTACGACCCACCCGAGGACGCGACCGGCTACGACGCCCTGGGCGGGAGGGACCCGTTCATCACCCAGGCCGACGGCAAGGGCTGGCTGTTCGCTCCCAGCGGGCTGCTCGACGGGCCGCTGCCGACGCACTACGAGCCACACGAGTCTCCGGTGGCGAACCTGCTGTACAAGCAGCAGGCCAACCCGGTCCGCATCCGCTACGACCGGCCGGGCAACCGCACCAACCCGGTGGACGGCGAGCCGGGTGCCGAGGTCTTCCCGTACGTGGCGACCACCAACCGGCTCACCGAGCACCACACCGCCGGGGGAATGACCCGCTGGATCCCGTTGCTCGCCGAGCTCCAACCGGAGTTCTTCTGTGAGGTCAGCCCGGAGCTGGCGGCCGAGCGGCGGTTGGAGCATGGCGGTTGGGCGACGATCATCTCGGCCCGCTCGGCGATCGAGGCGCGCGTCCTGGTGACGGCGAGGCTGCAGCCGCTGCGCCTGGGCGACCGGGTAGTGCACCAGATCGGCCTGCCCTACCACTGGGGCAACAACGGGCTGGTCACGGGGGACTCGGCCAACGACCTGATCGCGCTGGAGCTGGACCCGAACGTGCAGATCCCGCCGACCAAGGTGCTGACCTGCGATATCCGCCCAGGCCGCCGGCCGCGCGGGCAGGCGCTGACCGACCTGGTCGCCGACTACCGCAGGCGGGCCGGCCTGCCTGAAGCCAATCAGCCCGAGGCTGGCCCGGCCGGGTCAGCCGCGCCGGAAAGCCAGGCCGGACCGTCGCCAGGAGGGAACGAGCCGTGACCACCGAGTCCCCGCCTGTGCCGACGTTCGGCGGCGGCCACGCCGAACCGCATCCGCGCATGGGATTCTTCACTGACACCAGCGTCTGCATCGGCTGCAAGGCGTGTGAGGTCGCCTGCAAGGAATGGAACCTGCTGCCGGACGAGGGGTTCGCGTTCTCCAGCCACTCCTACGACAACACCCTCGCGCTCGGCGCCACTACGTGGCGGCACGTGGCGTTCATCGAGCAGAGCCGTCCGGTCGCCGTGCCCAGCCTGGACCTGGCCGGGAGCGCCGCGGCGGCCACGGAGCAGGGCGGCACTGCCACCGTCCTCGACGGAGCCCTGAACGGCGAGAGCCGGGAGGGCATGCGCTGGCTAATGTCGTCCGACGTGTGTAAGCACTGCACCAGCGCTGCGTGCCTGGAGGTCTGCCCGACCGGCGCCCTGTTCCGGACCGAGTTCGGCTCGGTGGTCGTACAGGAGGACATCTGCAACGGCTGCGGCTACTGCGTGCCCGCCTGTCCCTTCGGGGTGATCGACCGGCGCGAGGACGACGGCCGGGCGTGGAAGTGCACGCTCTGCTATGACCGCACCAAGGACGGCCTGGAGCCGGCCTGCGCCAAAGCGTGCCCGACCGACTCCATCCAGTACGGCCAGCTCGACGAGCTGCGCGAGCGCGCCCAGCAACGACTGGCTAGCCTACACGAGCGCGGGGTGGCAGACGCCAACCTCTACCTCGCCGATGAGCAGGACGGCATCAAGGGAGCCGGCGCGTTTTTCCTCCTACTGGACGAGCCGGAGGTGTACGGGCTACCGCCCGATCCCGTCAGCACCACGCGGGACCTCGGCGCCTTCTGGAAGGCCGCGGGCATGGCGGCGGGCGCGTTGGTTGCCGGGGTCGCGGCGGCATTCATGGGGGGTCGCCGATGACAAGGCATCGGGTGAACCAGCAGGAGCCGAACTCGGGTGTCACCTCCCCGGACCGTCCGGACGGCACGCGGTCAACCAGCGATCGGCCCGGCGTCAACATGGTGGGTAGGGCCGACTTCCGCTCCTACTACGGCCGTCCGATCCTGAAGGAACCGGTCTGGACCTGGGAGATCCCCTGGTATTTCTTCTTCGGCGGGATGGCGGGCGCGTCCGCGCCGCTCGCCTTCGCCGCCCGCCTCGCTGGCAACCACAGGCTCGCCCGCGCCGCGCTCACCACCGGGGCGGCCTCGCTCGCTGCCGGCCCGGTGCTGCTCACCGCCGATCTCGGCCGGCCTGAGCGTGCCCACCACATGCTGCGGGTCTTCAAGCCGACCTCGCCGATGAACCTGGGGAGCTGGCTGCTCGCCACCATCAGCCCTGCGCTGATGGGCGCGGCCGTCGCCGACCGGCTCGGCATCATGCCCAGGCTGGCCCGCACCGCCGAGGGCGTCGCTGCCGTCCTCGGCCCCGGCCTCGCCACCTACACCGCCGTCCTGCTCGCGGACACCGCCGTGCCGGTGTGGCACGAGGCGGGCCGCGAGCTGCCATTCGTGTTCGCCGGCAGCGCCGCCGCGTCCGCGGCCGCGGCCGCGTGCCTGCTCACCCCACCTGGGGACGCTGGCCCCGCCCGCCGCCTTGCCGTCAGCGCCGTCGCCGCGGAGCTGGCCGCCACCACGGTCATGGAGCGACGCCTTGGTGAGCTGGCCGAGCCATATCGACTCGAGCCAGCACGGCGCTTTGCCCGTCTCGGCAGAGGCCTCAGCCTGACCGGTGCCGTCCTGCTCGGGCTGTCCGGCCGCCGTCGGCTACCCGCCGCGGTCGGTAGCGCGCTCCTGCTCGCCGGCTCCGCCTGCCAGCGCCAAGCAGTGGTGCATGCAGGGCGGCTATCTGCGCGAGACCCCAAATACGTGGTCAAGCCACAACGGCAGCGGGTCCAGGAACTTGGAGCAGCTGGGCCAACTGGCTGACCACAAGGAGCTGCCGCTACGTCGCGAAGGGTCGTGGCTCGTTCCGTCTGTCGCACGCCGCGCGATGAACCGTAGGTGCGGCGAGTGCCATCCGGTTGCGTCCGCTCCTTGTCGCCTCGGGGAAGGAGCAGACGCTACCGCGCCAAAGAAGCAAACCGGATGGCACTGCGGCTAGCCGAGGGTCCGGATCCTGAGCGTCACGTTGTCGGACTCGGACGAGATGTCGGGTGACCGCGTAGATCCGGTCACCCGACCAGGCGAGCCCGCCGTCGACCAGGGTGTGCGGCAAGATGCACTAGGCGCGGCAAGCAGCATAGCGACGGGCCGCGCGAACGCCCCGCTGGGGAAGTCGACGTCCCGTATTGGCCGCCTTCAGTGATTGAAGGGCTTAGGGGCCAATGCTAGAGTCCGCCCACCATAACGACGGGTTCGGGAGGTGGCGAGAGTGACCTACGCGGAGCGGGTGGGGGAGCGGCTCCGCAACGTCCGCCTCCAGAAGGAACTGTCACTTCACGACGTCGAGGTGCGCTCCGGCAGCGAATTCAAGGCCAGCGTCCTCGGCGCCTACGAGCGCGGGGAGCGCGGCATCTCCGTCAACCGCCTGCAGCGCCTGGCCATGTTCTACGAGGTCCCGGTCGACAGCCTGCTGCCCCGGCTCGGCCCGGAGCCGACCGGAGCGGCCGCCTGGGCGCTCGCCCTCCCCGACGAGGGACTGTGCATCGATCTCGAGGCCCTGAAGGACAGCGCCGAGCCAGAGGCGCGCGCGCTCGAGCGGTACGTCACGATCCTGCAGATGCAGCGGGGCGACTTCAACGGCAAGATGCTAACCATCCGGAGCGACGACGTGCGGGTGCTGGCGGCGGTCCTGGACCGCTCGCCGCGCGACCTGGTCCAGCGACTCTCCGAACTGGGACTGCGCCGCCGCGCGGGGTAGGGCGTTGACGAGAAATGCGGTAAGGCCAGCTTGGCATGAGAACAGCTCGCGTCCACCATGGCACAGGCGCTCTTGGGGCCGCCGGAGGGGTCCGGGGACCCCCGAGGGGGTCCCCCACATGGATAAAGCGTGCGCGAAGCGTCCGCCAGGAGGAGGTGTCAGCTTGACCCGCCCGCTCACCGTCGTGGGGTGCTACACGCATTCTCCGGAGACCTCATTGATCGAGGCGTTCACACTATGATCCGACACCCGCTCGACGAGCACGCCCCGCCCAAGGTCGCCTTCAAGACGCTCGGCTGCCGTCTCAACCAGGCGGAGTCCGAGAAGGCTCTGGAGGCCCTGGGCTCGCGGGGCTTCGACCTCGCCCACGCCGGCGAGGAGCCCGACGTGGTGGTGATCAACACCTGCACGGTCACGCGTGAGTCCACCGCCTCGTCGCGCCGGCTGATCCGCAAAATGGCCGAGGAGCATCCCCGCGCGACCGTGGTCGTCACCGGCTGCTACGCCGTCTCCGACCGCGAGGAGGTCGAGGCGATCCCCGGCGTGGACCTGGTCGTCTCCAACGACGCCAAGGACCGCATCGCCGAGCTGGTCGCCGCCGTGCCGGCCGTGCGGCGCCTCCCCCTGACGCCGCGGCCGGCCAACGGCATCGAGCGGCTGCGCACCAGGGTGGCGATCAAGGCGCAGACCGGCTGCGACGAGTGGTGCACCTTCTGCATCATCCCGCGCACTCGCGGCCCGCTACGCTCCTACGCCGAGGAGGAGATCGTCGCCGACGTGCGGCGCCAGGTCGCCCGGGGGGTGCGCGAGGTGGTCCTCACCGGCGTGCACCTGGGCAGGTACGGCCAGGACCGGGGCGAGCAGGAGGGCCTGGCGCGTCTGGTCGACCGCCTCACCGCCATCGAGGGGCTGCTGCGCCTGCGCATCTCCAGCGTGCTCCCGGTCCAGGTCTCCGACGCACTGGTCCAGCGCGTCCGCGAAGACCCCAAGGTCTGCCGCCACCTGCACGTGCCGCTCCAGGCCGGCGACGACGCCATCCTGGCGCGCATGCACCGGCCCTACCGGATCGCGCGTTTCCTGGAGCGGGTGGAGCACGCCAAGGCACAGGTGCCGGGCCTCGGCCTGTCTACCGACATCATCGTCGGCTTCCCGGGGGAGACGGCGGAGCAGTTCGGCGCCACCCTGCGCGTGACCGAGCAGGTGGGCTTCTCGAAACTCCACGTGTTCCGTTACTCGCAGCGGCCTGGCACGCCGGCCGCCGGCATGCCCGACCAGGTGCCCGAGCCCGAGAAGAAGGCGCGCGCCCGGGAGCTGATCGCGCTCGGCAACGAGCTGCGCCGCCGCTTCCACGAGGCGCACGTCGGCGAGCGGCTGCAGGTGCTGGTCGAGGGCGCGGGCGAGGGCATCGCCGACGGCACCAGCGACAACTACATCAAGGTGCGCTTCCAGGGCGGGCCAGAACTGGCCGACCGAATGGTGACTGTGCGAGGCTTGCGTGCCGACAGCGAAGGCATGGAGGGCGAGCTCGAGGGGGTGCCGGCCGTCTGAATGAATGCCGCAGGGGTTTGGGGAGCCCCAGGGGGGTGCCCCGGATGAATAACTGCCTGTTCTGCAGGATCGCCAAGCACGAGATCCCGGCGGACGTCGTGCTGGAGCGGGAGGATGTGCTGGCGTTCCGCGACGTCAACCCGCAGGCGCCAACCCATGTCCTGGTGATCCCGAAAGAGCACGTCTCCAGCCTCGCGGACATCGACGAGCGGCACGACCGCCTGCTGGCCAGCCTGGTCGAAGCGGTCAACGACGTCGCGCGCCAGGAGGGCGTCGCGGGCGGGTTCCGGGTGGTCACCAACATCGGGCCAGCCGCGGGCCAGTCGGTCGACCACCTGCACCTGCACGTGCTGGGCGGCCGCTCGTTCGCCTGGCCTCCGGGATAGGTGCGCCACGTGCCGGTAACCGTACCCTACGGCTCCTGGGCCTCGCCGATCAGCGCCGAGCTGGTGTCGAGCGCCGGCATTAGCCTGGAGGAGTTGCTTGCGCGGCGCGGTCTTCTTCTCCACAACCTCTGAGCACGAAAGGCACCGGTAGCGTTCGCCTATGACCCTGATCGATGAGCTCAGCCTCCCCGCGCTGGCCCGCGGCTGCGCGGTCCTCGGCGCCGGCGGCGGAGTCGACATGCAGATGGCGCTGCTCATGGCGCTCCAGGCGATCGAGGAGAACGGGCCGGTCACCCTCGTCGGCTTGGACGAGCTGCCCGACGACGGCCTGGTGATGGTCTGCGGCCAGATCGGCACACCGCTGGTGTCCCAGGAGAAGATCGAGGCCGGGGACGAGGCGCCGCGCCTGCGGGAGCAGGTGGAGGAGCTGTGGCAGCGGCCGGTGGTCGCGCTCATGGGCCTGGAGATCGGTGGCTGGAACGGCATGCTGCCGGTCACCTGGGGGGCGCGCATGAGGCTTCCGGTGCTGGACGCCGACGGCACCGGCCGGGCCTTCCCCGAGGTCCAGATGATGACCATGCACCTGGCTGGCATCACCGCGAGTCCAGCGGTGATGACCGACGAGCGCGGC
Source organism: bacterium (assembly GCA_046727955.1). Lineage (GTDB taxonomy): Bacteria > Actinomycetota > CALGFH01 > CALGFH01 > CALGFH01 > DASVXQ01. The sequence goes on from JBKPDO010000230.1 coordinate 15,534, forward strand.
AACCTGATCGTGCTGCGCACGGTCGACAACAAGTGGATGGAGCGCCTGGCGCGGGCGGGCGCGGTCGAGCTCGGCGGCACCGCGGCGATGGCCGCCTACAACCTGACCGCGGCGCAGGCGCGCACCGCCACCGTGCTCGGCTCCGTCTCGCTCGCCATGCGGATCGGCTGGGCGCTGGAGAACTCCGAGGGCGACCCGGTCGAAGCGCTGGTCCACGCCATCGGCGCGTTCCGGCTGGTCGCCGGCAAGGTGCTTGACGTGGACCGGCGCATCACCGAGGGGTTCATGCGCGGCTCGGTGGTGATCGAGGGTCTCCGCGAGGACGGCGACCGGCTGGTGCGGCTGGAGATCCAGAACGAATACCTGGTCGCCCTCGAGCGGGGCGAGGCGCTGGCCTCGGTCCCCGATAACATCTCGGTGGTGGACACCACCACCGCCGAAGCCATTTCCACCGAGGCGATCCGCTACGGCCAGCGCGTCACCGTCATCGCCTTTCCGAGCAGCCCGGTGTGGCGCACTGCGCGCGGCATCGAGACGGTGGGTCCGCGGGCGTTCGGCTACGACTTCGACTACGTCCCGGTCGAGGACCTACTGCTCTAGGCCGCTGGCCAACTCTGGCCGCCGCTGGCCAACCCTGGCTACTCCGGCGGCAGCTCTCTGAACGCCAGGCCGAGGTCCACCCCGCGGCGACGGTTCCAGAAATAGCTCGCGCCGTAGACCAGGAACGGCAGCACCGCGATCACGACCATCGCCACGATGCCCGGGGTCGCGTTCGCGCCCAGGTCGTCGTTGACCAGCAGCGGGATCATGAACAGCAGGTACACACCGACCGAGAGGAAGCCGATCACCGCGATGGCCGGGACCCCGAGGAAGCGGCGCGCGATCGGCGAGTCCTGGTAGAGCCGGCGCCGGCGCCACGGGAAGATCATCCCGGCCACTGCGACCACCAGGAAGGTGAGCGTCTCGGCGGCGCCCGCCGTGAACAGCAGCTCGAGGAACTGGCTCGGCCCGTACAGGATGACGGCGAGCAGCGCCAGCGCGACGCCCAGCACGACGCCGTTGGCGATCAGCGGCGAGTGGGTGCGCTCGTTCACGTCGGACAGCCGCTGGGGCAGGATCCTGTCGAATGACCAGGCGAACAGGCTGCGCGTGGCGATCAGGAAGGTCGCCGGCTGCCCGACGAAGATCGCCAGCGCGAGGCTGAGCGCCATCACCACGATCAGGAAGCTGGACTTGGTCATCATCGCGGCGAACAGGAAGTAGAACGGCGGGGCCGACAACGGGTACTTGTCCGGAGCGTTGTTGGACAGGTAGGTGATCGAGCCGAGGAAGTCGTGGCCGATCGTCCGGGCGGCCAGCGCCATCATGACGATCACGATCACCGCCGAGATGCCCAGCGCCAGCAGCAGGGCCTTTAGCAGCGTCCGCCGGGGCGAGCGGATCTCGCCGCCAGCGTAGGTGGTCACGATGGCGTAGCCGAATGAGGCGAACGCCAGGTTGGTCGCACCGATGGTGCTCTTCAGGCTGAGGCTGCCACCGCCCTGGTAGCCGGCCTGCCGCGCCGTCTGGATCACGCCGTCGTAGGTGGTGCCGAAGCGGGTCAGGCTGGCCTGGAAGTCAGCTCGGCCGTGGATGATCATCAGCACCGCCGCGATGACGACGCCGACCAGCGAGAGCAGGAACAGGATCATGAAGATGCGGATCCAGGCGCGCGGCTTCAGGCTCATTAGCAGTCCGGTCAGCACGAGGTTCACTGCGCCGATCCCGAACTGCCAGTTCTTGCCGGACGCGGTGGTGGCCCAGTCGATGAGCGTCTGATTGCCGGTCACGACGCCGATCGTCGCCAGCGCCGGCGTGAGCACGAAGGGCAGCAGCAGCAGCGCGAACTGCGACATCACTAGCACATACCAGACGGTGATGTTGAAGTTGGCGGCGAAGCCCAGCAGCGGGCCCATGATGCGACTGACGAACACGTAATCGCCGCCCGACCGTGGCATGGCGGTGCCGAGCCAGCCGTACAGCAGCGTCGGGATTACAGCGAGCACGGCCGCGATGACAACCAGCAGGATGATATTGGCGCCCGGGAACGCGAACGGCGCCGCCGTGGCCACCAGCGCGGCGAGCGGAAGGGAGATGAACGAGATGTTCAGTGCGACGTTGCTCGAGATCCCGATCTCGCGGACCAGGCCGGTCGCCTGCCGGGTGTAGAAGCCTCCGGCCGATGTCGTGGCCTGCGGCGCCTCCATGATCTAAGATACCTCCGCCTGATTTGCCCGCAAAAAGTGTTCAAGGGATTTTGCGGCGGTCATTGGGCCACGATGATGATGAGCAAGGCGAGGGCTGTCAAGCACCAACGAGGCGGCGAGCACCGGGCGGGTAGCGCTCGCTCGACTGGCCTGAGCGTCCACGGTGGCAGGGATCGCTCGAGGATCTGACGGATGGCATCATAGGGCTCGCGCAGGAGGGCCGCTTGGCTATCAAGCTTGACTTGCGGCTGGGGATCGACGTCGGCGGCACCAACACCGACGCGGTCGTGCTCGACCGCGATGACCACCTTGTCGCCAAGGTGAAGGTCCCCAGCACAGCGGACGTCACCGGCGGCGTCACCGCCGCCATCGACGCCATCCTCGGCGACCCGGGCGTGGACAAGCGCCGCATCACCCACGTGATGCTCGGCACCACCCACGCCACCAACGCCGTGCTGGAGCGGCGCAACCTGCGACGGGTGGCGGTGCTGCGCATCGGCGGACCGGCCACCCGCGCCGTGCGGCCCCTGTACTCCTGGCCACACGAACTGCGCGTCGCCGTCTCCGCCGGCGAGATAATCGTCGATGGCGGCATCGAATTCGACGGCCAGGAACTGGTGCCCTTCGACGACGACACGGCCGCCCAGTTCCTCGCCACCGTCGCCGAGCAGGCCGACGCGGTCGCCATCACCAGCGTCTTCGCGCCCATCTCGTCCGCACACGAGCTGCGGGCAGAGGAGCTGGTGCGGCGCGAGATCGGCAACGTGCACGTCTCCCTCAGCCACGAGATCGGCACCCTCGGCCTGCTCGAGCGCGAGAACGCCACCGTCCTCAACGCCGCCTTGGTCGGCGTTGCCCGCGACGTCGCCGCCGGCCTGAAGGCAGCGCTCGCCAGCCACGCCCTGCGGCCGGTGACCTTCTTCACCCAGAACGACGGCACCCTCATGGGGGCCGACTACGCCCTGCGCTACCCGGTCCTGACCATCGGCAGCGGCCCCGCCAACTCGATCCGTGGCGCCGCCTTCCTCACCGGACTCGGCGACGCGCTCGTGGCCGACGTCGGCGGCACGTCGACCGATGTCGGCGTGCTCTCCAACGGCTTCCCGCGGGAGTCCTCCGCCGGATTCGAAATCGGCGGCATCAGGACGAATTTCCGCATGCCAGATCTGGTCACAATCGCGCTCGGCGGCGGCACGGTCGTTTCCGACGGCGCTGGCGCGGTGATCGTCGGCCCCGCCAGCGTCGGCTACCGCCTCTGGCAGGAGGCAATGGTGTTCGGCGGCGACACCGTCACGCTCACCGACAGCGCGGTCGCCTGCGGCCGGGCAGGCATCGGGGACCCCGAGCGCATCCCGAGCCTCGACCGGCGCCGGCCGCTCCTCGAGCAGGCGATGGAGCGCGCCGACGCCATGCTTGCCGAGGCAGTCGACCGGGTCAAGACCATCAGGGGAGACCAGCCCCTGATCGTGGTCGGCGGCGGCAGCGTCCTGGTGCCGGACTCGCTGCCCGGAGTCGACAAGATCATCCGGCCGGGCCACTTCGACGTCGCCAACGCCGTCGGCGCCGCGATCGCGTCGGTCAGCGGACAGGTCGACAGGGTTTTCCACCTCGACCCCGGCGGCCGCCAGGCCGCCCTGGAGCACGCCGAGGAGGAGGCGCGCGTCCACGCCATCCGCGCTGGCGCGGACCCCGACCGGATCGAGGTCGTCGAGGTCGAGGAGATCCCGCTCGCCTACCTCACCACCCCAGCCGTCCGCGTCCGGGTCAAGGTGGCCGGATCTCTCGGCTTCCTCTGATTCGGCGGCGGCAACCTGCGGGACGACCTCGCCGAGGTGCAGCTCGTAGCTGGCCCGCAGCCCACGGGCCGCCTCGGGCCGGAAGGTCGAGCGCAGCCGGATCACGCCGCGCTAGCCGCGCAGGGCGCCGCTCGACCTCGCCGCGCGGGCACAGGGCGGTCATGACAAGGGAAAGTCGGGCAGCGACCGCTGTCGGGGGCCGGCTATACTCGCGGTGCCGGCCACCTTGGCCGGTGGTTCTGCCGTCCCCGTAGGAGGGGGCTCTCACTCAGCGTGCAACAACGAACACAAGTAAGGGAAACCACTTCAGACGTCAAGGTCAACGTTCTGGTCCCGGTGAACCACTCGATGGTGAGCCTGCTCGGCACCCGGGACGAGCTACTGAAGCTGATCGAGGCGGCCTTTGAGAGCGCGGTGTTCGTGCGCGGGAACGAAATCACGATCACCGGCGAGCCTCAGGACGCCGAGCGGGTGGCCCGCCTGTTCGAGGAGCTGATCAGCCTGCTCGACCAGGGCAGCCCGCTCACCGCGGAGACGGTCGGCCGCTCCATCGACATGGTCAGGGGGGGCGACGGCGAGCGCCCGTCCGACGTCTTCGGTGACGCGGTCCTCACGGTGCGCGGCGGCCGGGCGATCACCCCGAAGACCACCGGCCAGAAACGCTACGTGGACGCGATCCGCAAGAACACGATCGTGTTCGGCATCGGTCCGGCCGGCACCGGCAAGACCTACCTGGCGATGGCGGTGGCGGTGCAGGCATTGCTGTCCAAGCGCACGAACCGCTTGATCCTGACCCGCCCAGCGGTGGAGGCGGGGGAGAAGCTCGGCTTCCTGCCCGGGACGCTGTCTGAGAAAATCGACCCGTACCTGCGCCCGCTCTACGACGCGCTGTACGAGATGATGGACGCGGAGCAGATCGCCCGGCTAATGGAGCGTGGCACCATCGAGGTCGCCCCGCTTGGGTACATGCGCGGTAGAACGCTTAATGACTCGTTTATCGTGCTTGACGAGGCGCAGAACACCACTCCGGAGCAGATGAAGATGTTCCTGACCCGGCTGGGGTTCAACTCCAAGGCCGTGGTGACGGGCGACGTCACCCAGATCGACCTGCCGGCGGGGCAGCACTCTGGCCTGAACATCGTGCGTGAGATCCTGACCGGGATCGACGGGCTCGCGTTCATGTACCTGTCATCACGGGACGTGGTCCGCCACCGCATCGTCCAGGACATCGTCGAAGCCTATCGCCGCTACGACGAGGCCAGATCCTAGTGGAGGGCCCGGAACGAACCAGGGAGCGCGGGGCGCCGGGCGGCGGGACCTGTCGCGGCGGTGATCTGCCATGAGCGTCTTCGTCGCCAACGAGCAGACCGACCAGGCCGTCGACGAGGAGGGCTTGGCCAGGCTCGCGCGGCTGGTCATGGAGGCCGAGGGGGTCGAGGAGTCCGAGATCTCGATCCTGCTGGTCGACACCGCCGTGATGACCCAGCTCAACCGGCGTTACATGGGCGAGGACCATCCGACCGACGTGCTCGCGTTCCCGATCGACGGCCCGTCGCCGGCCTCGGGTCCTCCCGGCGGCCCGGCCGGGCCGCGCGGCTTCGCCGGCGACCGCTACACCGACAGCGCGGACGACGAGCTGGAAGACGACGAGGACTCCGACGACGACGCCCCCTGGCTGCTCGGCGACATCGTGCTGTGCCCTGCCTACGCGGCCGACCAGGCCAGGCAGGCGGGGCAGAGCCTGGCCGCCGAGCTGGAGCTACTGACCGTTCACGGCATCCTGCACCTGTGCGGCTTCGACCACGCCGAGCCCGAGGACGAGCGTGAGATGCGGTCGCGCACCGAGGAGCTGCTGTCGCGCTGGCGCGCGGAGGCACGACGATGAACCGTCTCACCACAAACGACGTCTGGTCTCTGGTCGCGGTCGCGCTGCTCACCGCGGTGGCGGCCTTCCTGGCGATGTCGGAGACGGCCATCACCCGCACCACCCGCATCCGCGCCCTGCACCTGCAGGAGGAGGGCCGCCGCGGCGCGCGGCAGCTGCTGGCGCTGGTCGAGCAGACGGCGCGTTCGCTCAACCTGGTCCTGCTGCTGGTGCTGGTGGTGCAGTTCACCGCCACCTCGCTGTTCACCTCGGTGATGGAGCGGCTGGTCGGCGGCGGTCTCGGGGTGGCGCTGGCCGCCGGGATCATGACCGTGGTGACCTTCATCTTCGCCGAGGTCGCCCCCAAGACCTACGCGATTCAGCAGACCGACCGCGCCGCGCTGACGGTCGCGCCGGTCGTCTACTGGCTGACGCGGCTGCCGGTGCTCGGGCCGTTCACCCGGCTGCTGATCGGCATCGGCAACATCGTCACACCGGGCAAGGGGCTCAAGACGGGTCCGTTTGTCTCTGAGGACGAGCTGCGCGTGCTGGTCGACGAGGCCGAGCGGGAGGAGGTCATCGAGGAAGAGGAACGCGAGATGATCCAGTCCGTGTTCGAGTTCGGCGACACCATCCTCCGCGAGGTGATGGTGCCCCGGCCCGACATGGTCGTGGTCTCCGCCGCCGAGTCCCTCGAGCAGGTGCTCGAGGTGATCCTCCGCAGCGGCTTCTCGCGCATCCCGGTCTACGGCAGCGACATTGACGACATCGTCGGCCTGGCCTACGCCAAGGACGTGCTGCGCAGCCTCCACGACGGCCACCCTGACAAGCCGCTGTCGGAGATCCTGCGGCCCGCCCCGGTGATGCCGGAGTCGATGCGGGCCGCCGATGGCCTGCGCGAGATGCGCCGCCGCAAGAGCCACATGGTCATCGTCATCGACGAGTACGGCGGCACCTCGGGTCTGGTCACCATCGAGGACCTGCTCGAGGAGATCGTGGGCGAGATCGCCGACGAGTACGACCGCGAGGAGCCCAACGTCGAGCCGCTGCCCGACGGCGACTACCGCGTGAACGCTCGCCTGTCGATCAACGAGGTCAACGAGCTGCTCGACGTGGAGCTGCCGGCCACCGAGTGGGACTCGATCGGCGGGCTGATGTTCAACCTGATCGGCGAGGTGCCCAAGGAAGGCCAGGAAGTCGAGTTCCAGGGCCTGTCGCTGCGTGCCGAGCGGGTCCAGGGCCGGCGGGTCGGCCGGGTGCGCATCCACCGTCTCGCCACGCCAGCCCAGGGACGGGAAGGCGCGGCGGAGGCTCGCAGGCAGTGAGCGGCGCGCTGAGCACGGTGATCCACGTGCCTGACCACGAGCTGATCGCGGCCGCCCGGGCGGCGCGGGCGCTCGCCTACGCGCCCTACTCCGGCTATCGCGTCGGGGCGGCGCTGCTGACCAGCAACGGCTCGGTAGTGTCCGCGGCGAATGTGGAGAACGCCTCGTACGGTCTGACGATCTGCGCCGAGCGCGCGGTGGTGGTGGCCGCGATCGCCGCCGGCCACCGGCGCTTCGAGGCGGTGGCGGTGGCCGCGGACGGCCCCGAGCCGGCGAGCCTGTGCGGCGCCTGCCGGCAGGTGCTGCGGGAGTTCCCCCGCGCGCTCGAGCTGCGCGTGCTGTGCGCCGGCGAGTCGGGCGAGCAGGTGGTCGTCACCACCCTGGGCGACCTGCTGCCCGACAGCTTCGGCCCAGAGCGGCTGGCGCGGGACAAGAGAAGCGGTTGATGAAGTCCGGTCTGGTCGCCCTGGTGGGACGGCCCAACGTCGGCAAGTCGACCCTGCTCAACGCGCTGCTGGGGCAGAAGGTCGCGATCATGTCGGACAAGCCCCAGACCACCCGCTCGGTGATCCGCGGGGTGCTGCGCCGCCCGCAGGGCGAGGCGGTGCTGGTCGACACCCCCGGCCTGCACAAGCCGCGCACGCTGCTCGGCCAGCGGCTGAACGACCTCGTCCGCGGCACCCTGACCGAGGTCGACGTGGTCTGCTTCATGGTCGACACGGCGGCTGGGGTAGGCGGCGGCGACCGCTTCCTGGCCGCCGAGCTGGCCAGGGTCGAAACGCCTAGGCTCGCGCTGGTCAACAAGATGGACAGGGCCTCGCGCCAGCGCATGGTGGAGTCGCTGCAGGCGGTGACGGAGCTGGGGGAGTGGGCCGAGGTGGTCCCCATCTCGGCGCTCACCGGCGAGCAGCTCGACCTGCTCGTCGAGCTGCTGTTCCGCTACCTGCCGGAGGGCCCGCCGCTGTTCCCGGAGGACCGGGTCAGCGACGAGCCCGAGCGCCACTTCATCGCCGAGGTGATCCGCGAGAAGGCGATCGCGCTAGTCCGCGAGGAGCTGCCCCACTCGATCGCTGTCGTGGTCGAGGAGATGGGCCCGCCGGACGAGGTCCCCATCGGACCCGGACCTGCCGGACCCGGCGGCACCGGACCCGATTCCACCGGACGCGGACCGGCCGGACGCGGACCGGCCGGAGCCGGCCCTACCGGGCGCGAGCGCGATGACCTGCTGGTGATCCGCGCCAACCTGTTCGTCGAGCGTTCCAGCCAGAAGCCGATCGTGCTCGGTCGCGGCGGCTCGCTGCTGCGCGAGATCGGCACCCGCGCCCGCGCCGAGCTGGAGGCGCTGCTCGGCACCAGGATATTCCTGGACCTGCACGTCAAGGTCGCCAAGGAGTGGCAGCGCGACCCCAAGCAGCTCTCCCGCCTCGGGTACTGACCTCGATACTGACTTGGGCCGGCCCGCGTCGGCGCCTTGGGAGATTCCGTGTAACGCACAAGCGCCCCCGGACGGCCTTATTAGGTGGAGGACGAAGGCATCGGGGCTCGCCGTCCTCAGGCCTAGAGCGCCGGTCAAGTAGCCGGTATTGAGGTGATTGGGTGGCACCGGGGGCGGCGCGCAGGGCTGGGAGCTGTACGTATGGTCTGACGCTGCATGCTGCGCCGCCTACTTGACCGGCGCTCTAGCCGAAAGGAGCAGGCATGCGGAAGCGCTTGCGGGTATTGCTCATCGTCGCGGTGGGAGCGCTGGTCGCGGCGCCGACGGGGAGCGCCCGCGCTCTCAACGCCGACACGCTGGTCACGGTGGGCAGCCCACAGTCGCCGTTCTCTGCGAACAAGCAGAACGAGCCGGCTGTGGCGATCGACGCCAACCATCCGACCGTGCTGGCGGCCGGCGCGAACGACAACATTGACATGGAGGCCTGCAACGCCGGCACCGACAACACCTGCCCGTTCACCAGCGGAGTCGGCGCCTCGGGCGTCTCCTTCTCGTTCGACAGCGGCACCTCCTGGTTCCAGCCAACCTTCAGTGGCTGGAGCGCCCGCAACTGCGTGGGCGCGCCGGGGGACAGCGACCCGCCCTGCCAGCCGCAAGCCGGCGGCCCGATCGGCACACTGCCCGGCTATTTCGAGGCCGGACTCGTCGCCGACGGCGACCCAGCGGTGGCCTTCGGTCCCGTGTTCAAGAACGGCACCTTCTCGTGGGCGAACGGGTCTCGCCTGTACTACGCGAACCTGACCTCCAACTTCCCGGGCAGGCAGGCGTTCGACGGCTTCGAGGCGATCGCCGTCTCGCGGATCGACGGGCCGGCGTCCACCGGGCTCACGCAGTCCGTGGTGTCCAACCAGGCCAACTGGAAGGCGCCGGTGATCGTGAGCAAGCAGAACTCGGCGCTGTTCGGCGACAAGGAGCAGGTGTGGGCTGACAACGCCTCCTCGAGCCCGTTCTTCGGCCACGCCTACGTCTGCTATGCGGCCTTCCGCGGTGTGCCGAGCAGGTCACAGCCGCTGGTGGTGGCGACGTCCAGCGACGGGGGCGGCAGCTGGACCAACCAGCAGATCACGCCGGCCACCAACAACACCAACAGCCAGAACGGCTTCGGGCGCTCCGGCTGCACCATCCGCACCGACAGCCACGGCGTCGCCTACGTCTTTGCGTACCAGTTCGCCTTCGGGTCGCCCGGCGTGGGCTTCCAGCTCCTGGCGAAGTCCGTGGACGGAGGCAGCCACTGGACCCAGGCCCGCCCGATCATCCAGGCCACTGACCTCTGCAACGGCTTCGAGGCGGCGATCGGGCGCTGTGTCGAGGACGGGATCGGCGGTGCCCGTGACGACCTCGGGCCAGACCCGAGCGTTGACATCGCCAACGGCGCCCCGACCGGCGCCGACGCCACCAACCAGATCATCAACTCGTGGGCGGACGGTCGCGACGGCCTCAACCACGAGCACGTGCTGTTCGCCACCTCCACCGACAGGGGCGCCACCTGGTCGAGCCCGAGGGCGATCGAGACGGCGGGCGACCGCGGCTACTACGCTGCGCCGGCGATCTCGCCGAACGGGACCGACGCCTGGGTGGTGTACAACGCCTACACCACGCCGTTCCGCAACGACACGACCTCGCCCAGGAACCTGGTCGGCGTCGTGAAGCACGCCGACATCGCCGCCAACGGCGCCGTGGGGGCCTTCACCGAAGTCCACCGCAGCCCCGGCGGCGACCCCAGAGGCAGCAGCCAGAACAACCTCGCCGCGGAATTCCTGGGTGACTACGTCTACGCCGCCGCCACCCGCACCTACGGCACCGCGGTGTGGAACGACGTCCGCAACGCCGCCGACTGCCCGGACATCGACGCCTACCGTCAGGCGCTCCACAACCGGGCGGTGGCGATCGGTGCGCCGGTAGCCGACCCGGAGGAGCCGCGCGGTGAGGAGGCCACTGTCCACCAACTGATGAAGACACAGGAGCCGGCGCCCGTGGCGCCAGCCGTGCAGGCGGTGTGCCCATCGACGTTCGGCAACTCCGACATCTTCGGCGGAACCTTCGCCAACCCGTAGCCCTTGCGCCGTAACGGCCGTCGGGTGGAAGGGGCGTCTCTCCGGCGCCCCTTCCGAATTTCGCTGTCTGCGCTGGACGCCCGCGTGGCAGGCTGGAGGTCGCCGCGGGGACCGTCCGCGAGCTGCCGCTCCCCACCACGGTGGCCTGACGCGGTCGCCGCTCGCGTGGATCAAGTGCCACGGGTTGGTTAGGCTGGCAGCGACATCCCGTGATGCCATGACCCAGGAGGGTCTCTGTCCGTGAACCTCTATCGCGAGCAGGGCGTGGTGCTGCGCACCTATAGGCTCGGCGAGGCCGACCGCATCGTAGTGCTCATGTCCCAGGGCGAGGGCAAGGTGCGCGCGGTGGCCAAGGGGGTGCGCAAGACCAGATCCCGCTTCGGTGGCCGCCTGGAGCCGTTCACCCACGTGGACCTCTCCCTGTACCGCGGGCGCGAGCTGGACATCATCACCCAGGCGGAGGTCGTGAACCCCTTCAGGGGCCTTCGCGAGGACTACGACCGGGTGGTGGCCGGCACCGCCATGCTCGAGGCGGTCGACCAGGTGGCGCAGGAGCGGGAGGCGGCGGTGCGGCTGTTCCTGCTGCTGGTCCGGGCCCTGCGCGCGCTCGACGCGCTGGCCGGCGACCCTGCCGTGCTGCTGGACGCCTTCCTGCTCAAGCTCATGGCCCTGGAGGGCTACCGGCCGGTGCTGGGCGAGTGCGCGAGCTGCGGCCGCGGCGCCGATCTGCGCGCCTTCTCCACCGTCCGGGGCGGGGCGCTGTGCGCCACCTGCCGCGACGGCACCGAATCGCTGCTCGACCCTGGCACCGTGCCACTGCTGGCCCACCTGCTCGGCGGGGACATGGAGCAGGTGGCGGCCACCCAGCCGCGGCCGTCCCCGCGGCGCGAGGCGGCGGGCGTGGTCAAGAGCTACGTCGAATACCACCTCGACCGTCGCCTCCGCTCCTATCCCATGGTGAACCGCTGATGCCCAGTCGCAACCCGCGCGCGCTACCGCCCGATCTCGACCCAAGGGCGCTGCCCGATCACGTCGCCATCGTCATGGACGGCAACGGCCGCTGGGCGGGGGAGCGGGGACTGCCCAGGAACAAGGGCCACGAGGCGGGCGAGAAGGCGCTGTTCGACACCGTCGAGGGCGGTCTCGACGTGGGGCTGTCGTGGCTCACGGTGTGGGCGTTCTCGACCGAGAACTGGCGCCGGCCAGCCTCCGAGGTCCGCTTCCTGATGAACTTCAACGAGTCCCTGCTGGTGCGCCGCTCGCACGAGCTGGACGAGCGCAACGTGCGCATCCGCTTCATCGGGCGGCGCGACCGCATCCCACCGCACGTGCGCCGGCGCATCCGCGAGGCGGAAGAGCTCACCGCCGGCAACACCCAGATGACCCTGGCGGTCGCGCTCGACTACGGCGGCCGGGACGAGCTGATCCGAGCCGTGCGCCGCCTGGTCACCGAGGCTCGCGCCGGTGAGGCGCCCAAGCGCATCGACGAGCGCGCCATCACCGCGCGCCTGGACGCGCCTGACATGCCAGACGTCGACCTGCTGATCCGCACCGCCGGTGAGCACCGGCTGTCGAATTTCCTGCTGTGGCAGCTCTACTACGCCGAGGTGTACTTCACCCCGCTGCGCTGGCCGGATTTCAACCGGCACGAGCTGTTTGGCGCCATGCGCGATTACCAGGGGCGCCAGCGCCGCTTCGGCGCCGTGCCCACGCCCGAGAGCCGATTGGGAGCCTCATCGTGACCACTGACGCGCTGGCGCCGCACCACGTCCGGCTCGCCATGCGGTACCGTTGCCCAGATCATCAGGGTGTATCTGTAATCCGGGCAGCCGGCGCTTGCGCGCCGACGGTGCCGGTCCCACCCAGCATGCGGCTGGTGCCGGCTTCTCGGTTCGTCGCGGTCCGCCCGGCCAGGCCGGGTCTTACGTCCGCTCCCCGAGCGGTTTGCGTCTCGGGGCCACTCCCCGCGACGTTTGAAGCCTCGAGGTTGTCGATCTCGCTGAGGTCGAGATCTTCGACGAGCTCGGCGAGGTTACGGGCGGCATTGAGATCCCGGTCCAGCACCAGCCCGCAGGCCGGGTCCTCGCAGCGGAAGACCCGCTCGGAAAGGTGCAGTTTGGCTTTCACCACACCGCAGGCCGAGCAGGTCTTGGAGGATGAGTAGAACGGGTCGGCCTCGACCAGCCGGGCGCCCCGCCAGGCCGCCTTGTAGCCGAGCAGGCGGCGGAGCTGCCCGAACCCGGCATCGACGATCGTCCGGGCCAGGCGGCGGTTGCGCACCATCCCGGCGACGTTGAGCTGCTCGACCACCACGGTGCCATGCTCGCAGACCAGCCGGCTGGTCAGCTTGTGGAGCCCGTCGCGGCGGATCCACGCTGCCCGCGCCTCGACCTTGGCGATCCGCCGGCGGGTCTGCTGCTGGCGGCGGCTTGGCCGCGTTCGTCCGGCGGCGATGCGCTGGCGTTCCTGGCGCTGCCAGTGGCGTTGCAGCCGGCGCCGTTTGCGCTGCACCTGGGCAAGCGGCCGCGGGTTTTCGACCTGCTCGCCGGTCGACAGCACCGCCAGGTGCTGCACGCCCACGTCCACCCCGACGGTGCTCGTGTGGCCGTTGGCGACGGGGAGCTGATGTTCGACCTGGCAGGTCAAGCTCACATACCAGCGGTCGGCGGTCCGGGAGATGGTGGCAGCGAGGATGCGGCCGCTGCCGCGCTCCAGGTGGCGGGCGAGCCTGCGGGTCGACTCGTGGGTCTTGATACGTCCCAGCCGCGGCAGGGTGACGTGGTGGCGGTCCGGCTCTACCCGGATCGTGCCGGTGGTGAACCGGCAGGCATCCCGGCTGCGGCCCTTGCGCTTGAACCGGGGGAAGCCGACCGTCCGGCCTTTCCGGCGGCCGTGGCGGGAATCCGCCCAGTTCTTCAGTCCTCGTGCCAGCCCGTCCAGCCCCGACGAGTACGACTCCTTGGAGTTTTCGTTCCACCAGGGCGCGGCCTCCGCCTTGGCGCGGTTCCACTCCCGCCGCAGCGCCGGCAGGCTCCACAGCACCGCCACGTCCTCCTCGCCGGCCGCTCGCCGGTCGAGCCGCGCTTTGACCAGCGCAAGGCCCCAGTTGTAGGCAAACCGGCTGGCGCCCGTGTGGGAGGCGAGCCGGCCCTGCTGGCGTGGGGTCGGGTCCAGCGCGAACCGGTACGCCTGCTGGACGGTCGCCGCGGTTGTCGCCGTCGCCATGGTCGCCATGGTCGCCGCCATCACGCGCTCCGCTTGGCCGCGGTCAACGCCCGCAGCGCCCGGTTACGCGCCCCGCGGCGGCCGTACAGCCGGGCGCAGAAGCTGGTCAGCACCTCGATCACGTCGCGGACCAGGTCGTCGGTGGTCTCGCCGTCGTCAGCGACCAGGATGCGGCGTCCCTGCGCGGCCAGCGCGGCCTGGAGCTGCTCGACGCCGAAGCGGGCCAGGCGGTCGCGATGCTCGACCACGATCGTGGTCACCTGCGCATCGGCGAGCAGCCGGGCGAGCTTCGGCCGCCGCCCGTTCAGCCCCGACCCGACCTCGGTCACCACCTGGTCGACCGGGAGCTGCTGGCCGCTTGCCCACCCCGCCGCGCGGGCGACCTGGCGGTCCAGGTCGGCGCGCTGATCATGAGACGACACGCGCGCGTAGACGACCGAGCGTCCATGCCCGCTCACCGGCGCCATCGCGACGTCGACCAGGATCGTCCCGCTGGGCAGTTGCCGCGCCGGCACGGGCAGGATGCCGCGCTGCCACCAGCGCCACGCGGTCTGGTAGTGGACACCCTGTTGCGCGGCCCATTCCGACAGCTTCATGCGACGCAGATTAACACATACGTTCGATGATGTCTGCTGACATCATCGACAGCAGTTCACTGCCCTCGAGCGGCCCCGCAGTGACGGGCGAGACCTTGCAGAATGCCCATGCAACGTGAGGGATCCTCGAACGTTTTCCCGGCACGGTGGTGAGACGACCGGGGGAGCGTGCTGCTGGAGGTGGGGATGGACTCCAGGGGAACGGCGGGCGGGCCTGGGCCGGTGGGACCAGGGCCGGTGGCGCCGTCCCGCACCGCCTCACGGCGGCGCAGCACGCGTGACGAGGCGCTGGCGCGCCTGGAACGCTGGAAGCGCGGCGTCGCGGTCGTCACGGTGGTCGGGTTCGGTGCGCTGATCGGGCTCGTCGCGGCCGTCGGCGCGCGCGGCGCCACGACCACACCATCGCAGCGCGGGCCCTCGGGCGACGGCACGCGGCAGGTGGCTCCGAGCCAGGCGCCGGACGACGACTTCTTCAGCAACAGCACTGGCGCCGATGACGGCGGTGGCGGCTTCGGTTTCGGCAGCGACGGCTCGCAGGCCCCGCTCGGGCGTTCCAGTGCCTCCTGAGCCGCCACCTGCTGATCTCCTGCTCGAGGGGCGGATGCGGCGACTGGCACTCCACGCCATTGGGGACCGAGGTCACGGTGGTCACGGAGAGCGCGGTGGCTGGCGAGAGCCGGCGGGATCACGGTGCGGCTCGAGGGCGTGCTGTGGGATGGCTTCGAAGGGTCCCTGCAGCTGCTGGTGCAGGGCTGGGTGCCGCCAGACGGCCCGTTGCGGGTCACCGACAACCGGCTCTACCTGCAGAGCCGCGCCGGCGTGAGCTATCAGGGCCGGATCAGCGTCTTCGGCGGTATGCAGCTGCGCGGCCACATCCGCCCCGACCGCGCCGGAGCGCCGCCGCTCGCGGTGACGATCGACCTCCTAGGGTCCCGCGCCGGCGTCGTCAGCGGGATCGTCCGGGCGGCGCGCACCTCCGACAGCATGCCCGCCGGGCTCAGCCCCGGCGTGTGACCCGGCCCGGCGTGTGACCGGCCCGGCGTGTGACCGGCCCGGCGCCGCTACACTCGGCTGGCGGAGTCCGTCCCGAGCCCTCTGGAGCCATGCCGCCTGCCGGTCCGATCCGTCCCGCCCTGGACCACGAGCTGGCCCTGCTCGCCGACAGCTACCGGCGCGCCAGCTTCAACCCCCAGCTGGCGGAGGTGGACCGCTTCGCCAGGGATACGCTCGGCGGCGAGGTCTTCGTCGCCGAGCAGGACGGCGATCTCGTCGGCGCCTCGGCCTGCGCGAGCTTCGGCCAGAGCGGCTGGGTTGGCGCGGTGGCTGTGGTGCCGGAGCGGCGCCGCGGCGGGCTGGGCAGGGCGCTGACGCAGGCCGCCATCGAGCGGCTGTTCCAGCTCGGCGCCAGGACGGTGATGCTGTACGCGACCGAGATGGGTAGGCCGCTGTATGAGCGGCTCGGCTTCGTGGCGGAGGGGGAGTGCGTCACTGTGGGCGGCGAGCGGCCGGCACGGAGAGGGCGGCTGCGTCGCGGGGCGTCGCGCGGGGCGTCGCGCGGTGGGTCGATGCCCGACGGGGTGCGGCCCGCGCGCGCCGGTGACCTGGAGGTGGCCCTGGACATCGACCGGGACGCCACCGGCGAGAACCGGGCCGGGCTGCTGACCGCGTTCTGGCCGCGGGGGGCGCTGGTGGCCGAGTCGGGAGGCCGGCTGCGGGGCTACTTCCTCTCGTCCCCTTGGCGGCCGGGCGGCGGGATCGTCGCCGAGGACCCCGACAGCGGCCTCGCCCTCATCGCCGCCGCGCGCCAGCACACCGGCGGCGAGCTGTATCTGTCGATTCCGAGCGGCAACGTGCCCGCCCTGCGCGCGCTGGCCGTTCGCGGCGTGCCCGAGCACTCCCGCACCACCCGGATGCGCCTGGGTCCTCCTCTGGAGTGGCAGCCGCTTGCCCTGTTCAGCACCTTCAACCTCTTCTGGGGCTGACCGGGCGGGTCAGGCGCGGACGTCGACCATGATCCGGGGCGGGTCGCTCGCCTCGAGGACGCGGAAGCCGGTGCGGGCGCGCAGGCCCAGCCCGAACCGCACCCGGCCCTCGAAGTCGCTGGCGAGCCGGACCTGTCGCAGCGAGTCGTAGGCCGGCGTGATCGACTGGGGCTCGAAGCTGGGGTCGCCGCCGGTGTCGTGCGCCAGCGCCGGCCGGAACGTCACCCCCAGAACCGCGCTGCCCCGCAGCGGCAGGCGCGCGCCGGCGCCGTCCTGGACCACGCGGACGTAGCCGACCTGCCAGCTCGGCAGGGCTCGGTCGAAGGTGAACTGCACCCGGTCGAAGCCGTTCCCCTGGCTGGCCTGGACCGAGACCAGCCGGCTGGCCGCCTGGACGTCGTGCGACCGGGCCGCCGTGGCGGTGCGGAAGGCGGGACCAGGCGGCGGCTGGCTCTGCCCGCGGACCGCCGGGGGACGATGCGCCGACCAGACGCCCAGCAGGAACGCGCCGGCCAGGATCAGCAGCACAAGGTTCCGCAACCGTCGCATGCGCCGCCCTCCTCCCGGTCACGCTGAGGCGCCCGGCGCTGGGACGCCCGGCACGATCACCATACAATCGGTCAATGGCCACTACCACGGTTCCCATAGCACAGGCGCTCTTGGGGGGCCGTGGGGGGAGCTCGCTCCCCCCCACATGGATCGACCTGCCCCGGCGCGCGGAGCGCGCGCCGTGGGGGGAGCGAGCTCCCCCCACATGGAACGAGGTCCAAGGGCGTGTGACTGCGCCGAGAATGTGACCTGAAGACCTGAGTAGGGAGGTTCGTGAATGGCAGCGACGCCGGTTCGGCTTGCGGAGGCTGGCGACGGGTTCCTGCACCAGGTCGAGCTGGGGCCGGTCCTGTCGCGCTTCGCGGTCGACCAGGTCGGGGCCGAGGAGCGCGCCGCCGCCCTGGCCAAGCGAAGCATCAAGAAGGAATCCAAGGTCGCGGCCCTGCGGCTGGCCGTCTCGGTGATGGACCTCACCACCCTCGAGGGGTCGGACACCGTCGGCAAGGTGGAGGCGCTCTGCGCCAAGGCCAAGCGGCCCGACCCCGCCGACCCGAGCGTCCCGCCGGTGGGGGCCGTCTGCGTCTACCCGACCCTGGTCGCCACGGCCAAGCGCGAGCTGGCCGGCTCGTCGGTGAAGGTCGCCTCGGTTGCCACCGCCTTCCCCAGCGGCCAGGCCCCGCTCGACGTGCGCCTGGCGGAGGTGGGCCAGGCGGTCGATGCCGGCGCCGACGAGATCGACATGGTGATCAACCGGGGTGCGTTCCTGGCTGGCCACTACCGCGAGGTCTTCGAAGAGATCGTCGCCGTGAAGGAGGCTAGCGGCCCCGCCCGGCTCAAGGTGATCCTGGAGACCGGTGAGCTGGGCAGCTACGACAACGTGCGGCGCGCCAGCGTGCTGGCGATGGCGGCGGGCGCGGACTTCATCAAGACCTCCACCGGCAAGGTCCAGCCGGCCGCGACCCTGCCCGTGGCGGTGGTCATGCTCGAGGCGATCCGCGACTTCCACCAGCGCACCGGCCAGATGGTCGGCTTCAAGGCCGCCGGTGGCGTCCGCACCGCCAAGCAGGCGATCCAGTACCTGGTGGTGGTGAACGAGACCGTCGGCCAGGAGTGGCTCACCCCGCAGTGGCTGCGGATCGGCGCCTCCAGCCTCCTGAACGACTGCCTGATGCAGCTCGCCAAGGAGCGCACCGGCCGCTACCAGTCCGCCGACTACTTCACCATCGACTGAAGGGGTCGTCCACCGGCCCGACCTGCACAGCTCGATCCAACGCGGACCAGGTTAAGGCCAGCGCGATCAGACGTGCTGCAGGTGGGTCTTGGCCATGCCGGGGTAGCGGGCGTGGTGCAGGTCGCTGCGGCGGGAAGCCGGGGCGATGGTGCCCTCGATCCCGGACCGGTGGGCGTGGCGGTCGCGCCAGGCCGGGGTGGCCTGCTCGGCGCGGATGCTGTGCTAGGTCTCGTATTGGCGGCGGGGTCGGAAGGTGAGATGCCGGGGGCGTGGGCCAGCCCGAGGCGTCCTCCACATCCTCTTTGCGGCCGTAGTTCACCATGAACCAGTCTGCCACGTCATCCAGAAGGCAGGACCGGCTGAGCATCAAAGGGGCCGTCAGCTGGGGTGCAGGCGCTCACGCGTCCAGTGCGTCTGCTGCCACGGACACGGGCGCATCTCCCAAACAAGCGGGGGTGTCCGGCCAGTTGCGCCACGCACGAACGGCCACAAAGAACCGCCCGGCGAACAGCACCTCGCCATCGCCGCCCAACTCGGCCAGCAGCCGTTCGGCGGTGAAGTGGCGCTTGTAGATCGTGAACCGCGAGCCGTCACGCAACACGCGCTCCTGCCAGCCGTCACGCTGCCCATCCTCGTAGGCGGCTGTGTCAACCACGACCAGCTCGGCCGCGACCCGGCGAGCTTCGGCCAGGAACGCCACCCCCCTCGACCTCGACCAGGTGGCCATAGAAGTGGCTGGTGAACAGCCGGTCAAATGTTGCGTCGCCGAACGGCAGGGCGGGGACCACGGCCCGCACCCGCTGTGCGGTCGGGATTCTGCTCCTGGCGAGCTTGAGCATGCGCTCGCTTTGATCCAGTGCCACCACATAGCCGCGGAGGTACTGGGCGAACAGGCCGGTCCCGCAGGCCACGTCTAGCACGCGACCAGGCGGCAGCGCCACCAGCACGCGGCCGAGCGCGGCCGACTCGCGGGCGAACGCCGCGACGGTCTCGGCGTCCAAGCCGTCGGTAATGGTCTCGTCGTATTCGGCGGCCCGCCGCTCGTAGTACTCCTCCCGTTCGCCCATGCCCCCATGACAGCACAACCACATGGCAGCACAACCACCAACGACCAGGCGCCAGTGGCGCTGAAGGCCACGGCGGTTGTGCAACACCCTGGTACCAGCCCGTTGCACAAAGACTTGATGGTTGGTAGGTCCGCCGTCCGTAACGCTATCGGGACGGAACCCGGCCACACTGGCGCGTAAGCGATGATGCTCGGGACGATATCCGGAGTCGGAGGGCCTCCATGCGTCGAGGATCATGGCGGTAACCGCCGACGGCCGACCGCCAGGGACGCGCTGCTGGGCGGCCGGGCTGGCATGGGCGCTGTGGACGCTGGTCCTGCTCGGCCTGACCGTGACGCCCTGGTTGAACCAGCAAGCGCGCCAGGCCGGCCGGTCCGACCTGGGGTCGGACGCCAACACCGTCATCTACGGGCTGGTGGCGGTGAGCGCGGCCACGGTCGGGGCGCTGCTGGCCAGCCGCCGCCCTCGCCATCCGGTGGGCTGGCTGCTGCTGGCACTTGGGCTGTGGTTCGTCTACGGGTATGCAAGCTGGGTGCTGTTGGCCTGGCGTGGGGCGCCACCCACCGTCGGCTCCGCGATCTTGGACGCCAACGTCGTGGTGATCCCGGCCTGCATCGGCTTTGTCCTGCTGCTGACCCCGACCGGGAAGCTGCCTTCGCAGCGCTGGCGGTGGTGGGCCAGGGTCGCGGCGGCCGCGCCGGTGGTGGGGTTGGTGTTGTTGGCGCTGGGGCCATTCAGGGAGCCCGACCAGTCGGTCGCCAACCCGCTCGCTATCGGTGCCTTGGCCGGTCCGCTGCTGGTGGTACGCGGCGTGACCTTTGCTGTCGCCGGTCTGGCGATCCCGGTCGGCGCCTGGTCGCTGGTGGTGCGCTTCCGTCGCGCCCGCGGCGAGGAGCGCCAGCAGCTGCGGTGGCTGGCGGTGGCGGCGGCGCCAGTGGCGGTCGCGCTGGTGGTGCTGGCGACCCAGGCGCTGACGGGCAGCGAGGTCGACCTCGGCTGGCTAGTGCTACGTTCCTCAAAAGCGGTACACATGCTCCGCCTCGGATCCTTGCTGGTCAGAGCACCATTGGCCAGGCTATGGGGGCAGCAGAGCCCTTTTTTCCTGCACCGGATCTAACGAACGTAGCACTAGCCGGCGTCTGCCTGGCGGTCTTGCCGCTGGCGATCGGGGCGGCGATCCTGCGCTACCGGCTGTATGACCTGGACCGCATCATCAGCCGCACCCTGGCCTACGGGCTGCTCACGGTGCTGCTTGGTGGCGGCTACGCCGGCGTGGTCCTGGGGCTCGGCCAGCTCCTCGGCCGAGACTCGAGCCTGGTGGTGGCCGGCGCCACCCTGGCCGTGGCGGCGCTGTTCCAGCCGGCCCGCCGCCGCATCCAGCAGTTGGTGGACCGCCGCTTCAACCAGCGCCGCTACGACGCCGCCAGGACGATCGACGCATTTGCTGGCCGGCTGCGCCAACAGGTCGACCTGGACGGCCTGACCGCCGAACTGGTGGCGGTGGTGGACCAGACGATGCAGCCGACCCGGGTGTCGCTGTGGCTGCGGCCACTATCGCCCGGACCGAACGAATCGGCCAACGCGGTCGCGGACGGTGCCGGAGGGCAGAGAAGTCAATGATGGCAGTGATCCAGAGCACCACGCTGATCGAGCGCGGCCCGGAGGAGGTGTCCGACTACCTCGTCGATCTTCGCAACGAGCTGGAGTGGAACCCCGATGTCGAGTCGGTGGAGAAGCTCACCGACGGGCCGCTGGGGGTTGGTACCAAGTACCTGGTCAAGTGGAAGCAGAGCCGCCTGCTCGAAGTCGAGTGCACTCGCTTTGCCCGTCCCCGCGAGTGGGTCTACCTCAACGGCGGACCGGTGGCGGTCACGTTCACGGCCCGCCTGACACCAGAGGGCGAGGGGACGCGGCTCACCGCCATGTTCGAGGCGCGCCCGAACGGCTGGTTCCGGCTGGTGTTCCCAATCTTCCTGCTGCTGATGAGGCGCCAAGAGCAAGCCAACATGACCTACGTCAAACAGGCCGTCGAACGCCGCTCCAGCTCACTTAGAAACTAGCGCATTTGGTGCTAACGATACGAACGGGTAGAATGGGCCATGGCCTACAACTTCCTGCACACCCGCAAGGGCAGGGTGTAGGGCTACAACGCCCAGGCGGTCACCACCTTGGAGCAGGTGATCGTCGCCGCCGAGCTCACCGACGAGGCCAACGACATCCGCCAGCTCACCGGATTGACTATCGCTCCTCTTGCTCGTGGACGGGCTGGAAGTAGTGGTCAAGCGTCCAGTCGGCCAGCCGCCTCCATCGATGGCGCCGCTGGGGCCCGGTCAGGGTTGGCGTAGCCCCTGGGCGACGGCGAGCAGCGTGCGCTGGCCGATCCGCTGATCGCCGCTGACCGACAGTTCGATCCCGCCGGGCTCGCGCCAGGTGATCGTAATCTTGTGGTTGAGCGCGTCGCGGGTGACCACCGCGGGATGGCCGTGGACGCTCGCCGACGGGTGGGGGCGGGCTGGCAGGCGCCCGTAGCGGTCACGGGTCTCGAAGACCGCGAACCAGGGACCCTGGTTGGCATCGGCCTGCTCGAACCGCTGGATGTAGGTGCGCGGCAGCACCAGCTCGTTCGCCCCTTCGGCGACTTCGGCGGGCTTGCCCGGCTTGGTCGGCCGCCAGCCCACGGGCAGCGCGCCCACCGCGATCGTGGGCTGGCCGTGCGCCGTGGTGATCCGCAGGCCCGCCGCCACCCGCAGCAGCTCGGCGTCGGGCACGTTGAGGCCGGCGACCTGGGCCACGACACCCGGCTGCTCCAGCCAGGTCAGGCCGCTCATGAGGTTGCCCGACCGGGCGGGAAACAGCAGCCCGGCGCTCCGGCGGACCCGCACGACCCGCACGGTCGGGTAGCTGCGCGCCTCGCGGGCGACGTCGAGCGCGTCCAGCCGCGGGTTGACGCTGACCGTCAGCTCCCCGCCATGCGGCCCCCGGAACGACCGGGCCCCCGGGATGGGCAGTCCGAGCAGCCGTACCTTAGACACGCTGCGGGCGGCGGTTGGTTGCCTCGGCTTGGCGGCTGCGTGGCGATCACGCTGGTGGTCAGCCGACCGCAAGCACCAGAATTTGTGGACGAAGGTAGCGGAAGGTAGCGAATGTATAGACTACGCCATGGCTTACAACTTCCTGCGCGCAGAGCGCGACCAGCCCTTCCTGCTGCCCCGGACCTGCGCGACTGGCTCCCCAGGAGCATCTCGCCTGGTTCGTCCTCGACGTCACCGACCAGCTCGACCTGGACCCGTTCTACCGCCCATACCCTGATGACGGGCACGGCCACCCCGGCACGCTCGACCTGCTGCTCGAAGAGTTCCTCGTACCCGCCCCAGGCGGCCTCGACCTGGGCCAGCAGCTCGTCGTCGGTCCGACGCCCGGCCAGGTAGTAGCCAAGCAGCGCCCCCGCGGCGGCGTCCACCTCGCCCGGGTCGGCACCGCGGGGCGCCCCGGGCCGCTCCTGGTCAAGGTCGCGCAGCCGCTCGTCAAGCACCCCGAGCTGCATGCCGGTCCGCGACACCTCCGCCCGTGTCACATGCGGGTCCTTGCCGCTGAGCCGACGGTACAGGCGCGCTGCCTGCTGCTCGCCGGCAGGGAACCCGCCCCGAAAGGCCGGCAGGAAGAGCCGGGCTGCAACCACCAGATACCAGGGGATCAGCAGCCAGGACAGGTGCAGCCTGTTCAGTCGATGGGCCACACGCAGGCTGCGCGGCTTCGGCTCCATGCGCACCAACTGGTCATGGGAGCGCAGCACCGCGGCGTGAAGCGCCGCCGGGTC
Source organism: bacterium (assembly GCA_046727955.1). GTDB lineage: Bacteria > Actinomycetota > CALGFH01 > CALGFH01 > CALGFH01 > DASVXQ01. Next base: position 38,781 of record JBKPDO010000230.1, read on the forward strand.
CTCCGCCGAAGCGCTGTCGTCGTGCACGCCATCTCCCCTATGTGGAATCACGCTTGGTCAAGCCGTCGGTCCGAGCATGCCCCGCTGCATCACCCTGGCCTGCCAGCACGGATGCCGGAGAGCGTCGGATCACTGGGTCTGCCAGTACCGCACATTCGGGTCAGGCCGCTGGCCACGCTCGACGGCCCGCTTGAAGCGGTCATGGACACACCACAGCAGAACGACCCTGGCCTCGGGTCGAACTGCGCACCTCGCGATCACCGGCCGGGACGCGGGCGCACCGAGGGCGCGGCTCGCGAGATCCGCGCAGCCAGCGGCGGGCAGGTGGACGCCTTCGTCGCGGACCTGTCCTCCCAGTCGCAGGTGCGGCGGCTGGCCGACGAGGTCCTCCAGCGCCTTTCCCGGATCGATGTGCTGGTCAACAATGTCGGCGGGTACTGGCACACCCGGCACGGCACCGCTGACGGGCTGGAGCGGACCTTCGCCCTCAACCATCTCGCGCCGTTCCTGCTCACCAACCTGCTGCTGGACCGGCTGCAGCACAGCGCCCCGGCCCGCGTGGTCACGGTCTCCTCCAGCGCGCACGCCCAGGGGCGAATCGACTTGGGTGTGGCTCCTCTGCAGGGACTGGCTGACCTGGTCCCTTCCTGGCGAGCACCTGCCAATCGTTGGGGTGTCCACCGAACCGGGGCAAGCCCGCGGTGACGGCCACGCCGACTGGGCCTATCAGTGGATCGCCCAGCTCGGGGTCGAGGGCGAAGCCAATCGCCGACTGTCAGCTTGTCGTGGTGGCCGTCACCCATGCGGCGATCTCGGTGCGGCGCGCGGCGCCAAGCTTGGTGAGGATGTGCTCGACGTGGGCGCCGACCGTCTTGGGCGACAGCACCAGCCTCGCCGCAATCTCACGATTGGTGAGCCCGGAGGCGACCAGCCGGGCGACCTCGAACTCGCGGACGGTCAGCGGATGCCGCGGGTCCGCGGCCCGCTCGCCACCCGCGCCGCCGAGCAGCCGCTCGGCCGCTTCGACGATCGGGGACGCGCCGGCCTGCCCGGCGAGGGTGCGCGCGTCGCGGGCCAGGGCAGCGCCCTCGACGCGACGCCGCGCCTTGACGGCGCAGCGGGCCTGGTCGAGTCGCGCCCAGGTGCCCTCCCAGAAGCGCCGCCGCGCGCCCCACCGGGTGGCGGCGCGGTGGAGGGCCTCGCGTGCCGCGGCCAGGTCGCCGGTGGCCAGGCACAGCAGCCCCCTGCCGTGGTCGATGGCGGGCAGGGTGCCGGGGATCGCCCGGGTGGTGAGCGCGGCGGCAACCTCGGTGAGCCACCGCTCGGCGCCGTCGACGTCGCCGCCCGCCAGCCGGGCGCGCACACCGGTGACCAGGAACGGGAACAGGTAGGCGGCGTCGGTGACCCGTGCGGAGGCGCTGTAGCCGCGGTCGCACAACGCGATCGCCGTGTCGAGGTCGCCGTTCAGCAACGCGGTCTCCGCCAGCCCCCACAGCGCGGGGGAGAGCCGCTGCAGCTCGGCCATGCGCTCACCCTGCTGAAGCGCGTCACCGAGCAGCTCCCGCGCAGGCTGCCACTGGCCGCGGCCCATCGCGAGGTAGCCGAGCACGTGCTGGGTGGTGATCCGAGTGGTGATCCCGCCGCGGCCGTCGGCGAGCGCGCGCTGCGCGGCCTGCTCGGCGGCGTCCCACTGACCGCACGCCCACTGGACGTGGGCCAGGTGGGCGGCCATGTAGTGGCGGTGGTTCCACAGCTCGACGCGCTCGGCGTAGTCGATGCCACGCTCCAGCCACTGCTCGGCCCGGTCGTACTCCACCAGCACCGAAGCGCAGGAGCCGATCATGCGGTAGCCGCGCGCGGCCTCCGCCTCCTGGCGGCGCTCGACCGCCTCGCCGATGGTGCGCTCGAGCAACTCCCATCCTTCGTCCATCCGGCCAGCGAACACCAGCACCGACCCGAGCGTGGCGGCGGTATTCAAAACGGCGGCCTCGTCGCCGATCGCCTCGCTGAGCCCGCGGCTCTGCTCGCCGAAGCCGATAGCCTCCTCGAGCCGGCGATCCAGCATGTACGCGGCGGCCAGCGCACTCAGCAGCGCCGCCCGCACCGGGTCTGCCCCCCGCTCCGGGAGTGCGTCGAGGGTGAGCTGCAGGCGGCGTGTCCGGGCTGCCAGCTCCTCGCCGAGCAGATGCGCCACCGGGACGAGCTTGGCGACCACCGCGGCGGCGCCGATGCGGTCACCGGTCTCGGTGAGCAGCCGCTGCGCCTGCTCGAAGGCGTGCAGGGCGGCGGTGTTGTCGTCGGTGGCGGCAGCCTCGTCGCCGATGGCGGTCAGCAGCGCCGCATGCTCGCGCGGTGCCAGGTCGGCAGGCAGGTTGCGTTGCGCCCGCCGGTACAGCTCCAGCGCCTCGCGGTGCGCCGACAGGGCCGCAGCCTCCCGCGCCGCCGCCACGGCGTGGCGGTACGCGGGCTCGGCGAGCTGCGCCTGGTCGAAGTGTGCCGAGACGAATGCGTCAGGGTAGCCGCGTTCGGCGGCCACGCGCGCGACGCGCTCGTGCAACCGGCGCCGGTGCGGCAGCGCAACGTCGTCGTAGAGCACATCGCGGATGAGGGCGTGCCGGAAGTCGAAGGCGGCCGCATCCACGCCGGGTTGCGCCAGGTACACCTCCTGGAGCCGGCGAAGCGCGTGGTCTATCGTCTCAGGGGTGTCCTGGGAGACGGCGGTCAACAGGTCGAACTCAAAGGATCGGCCGATCACGGCGGCCGCATGAGCGACCCCGCGGCAGGCCGCGTCCAGCGCTTGGGCGCGGGCGAGCACGGCATCGGCCAGCGTCTCGGGAACAGGGACGGCACGGATGCTACCGGAGCCCGCCGCGGACGCGGGCTCGGCGACAGCGGCCAGGAACTCCTCGACGTGCAGCGGGATGCCGTCGCTGCGGTCGTGGATCGCCGTGACGATCTCGGTGGGGATGACGCGGCCCAGGAGCGCGCTGATCATGGTCGCGGTCTGCGCCGGTGTCAGCCGCGGCAAGCGGATCTCCTCAGCCAGCCGCTGGGTGAGCAGCCTCGCCCGCCATTCCCGCAGCGGGACGCGGGGATACAGCTCGTCGCTGCGGTAGGCACCGGCCACCACCATGGCGCGGCCAGCAAGCCGGGCGGCCAGGTGCCCGGCGACCTCGAGGCTGAGCTGGTCGGCCCAGTGGAGGTCCTCGAGGACGACGATCATCGCGCGGCCGCCGTCCAGCTGCAGGAGCGCGTCGGTGAGGTCCTGGACCAGCAGCCGCCGCTGCCGGTGGGCGTCCCCGCCGACGGTGGCGAAGTCCCGCAGCCGCGCCGACATGGCGGCGCCGACGTCGTGCAGCCGCGAGCCACCGGACTGGCGCAGGTCGCTGGCGAGGTCGAGCAGCAGTCCGCCGGACGCCTCCGCGTCGCCAGGGAACGCCGCCGCGCGGACCAGCCCAAACGACAGCTGCTGGGCGCGGTCCGCGATGGACGCCAGCAGGCGGGTCTTGCCGATGCCGGCCTCGCCGGCGACGAGCAGCAGATGGCCCTGCCCGCCGCTGGCTGCGGCGAGCCGCCGGTCGGCGAGGGCGAGAAGGTCGTCGCGGCCTACCAGCACAGGTGACTGCACCACGCCACGACCAGCCATTGCCTGTCTCCCCCGGTCCGAAGTTAGGTCAGTGTTGCACAGCAGGTCGGTCATCTGACCGATGCCGCGCCGGCCCCGGCGCGCTATGCTTCCAACCCGAAGCAGCTCCGTTCACGAGAGGAGCGCACCGGTGGCGAGGTTCATGGATGTCCACAGCGGGTTCGTCGGGGTGACCGAGCAGCAGTTGGCCGAGGCGCACCAGCGGGACCTGGCGATCGAGGGCGACGAGGGCGTCCACTTCGAGCGGGCGTGGCTCGATCCCGAGTCCGGCAAGGTGTTCTGCCTGTCCACCGGACCGTCCAAGGAGAGCGTCCTGCGAGTCCACGAGCGGGCTGGGCACCCCACCGCGGAGATCTACGAGCTGCCGGTCGAGGTCTCCTGACACGCCAGGTTGGCCGCGTCAGTCGTCGGGGCGGCCGGCGTAGCCGAGCCGCGGGATGGCGGGTTGGCGCGGCCACGGCGTTGAGTCCTCCAGCATCAGGCTGGCACGCCCACATGGCATCCCGTCATCGGGAGGCGTCAGCTGGCTCTGGTGCATGCCATCTGAGCAGATTGGTGCATCAGGGGTCGCGGGAGAGCACGCACCGTAGGTGTTGCTGTTGCCGGCAGCTTTGTTTGGTGATGGTTCGGCGTGATTGCGTGGGCATGGTTCGGCAGGGCTTGGTGAGCGGGTGTGGCTCCTCTGCAGGGAGTGGCTGACCTGGGAAGTTGGCGATCTGGCGGGATGGGTGGCGACGCTCCCGCGAGGGTGCAGGTGGAAGGCAGCGATGGGCTTCGTGCCGGGGCCACTGGAAGCGGCGGGACAAGGCGGCACGGGTGCGGGTGGGACGGACTACCGGGCCAAGAGCGGCCCGATTCAGCCCAGAGGATCACAACGGCGGCGATGCCTGTATCGGCTATCTTGCGTTCAACGGGGAATTTCTCACC
>JBKPDO010000231.1:0-9103 GCA_046727955.1 bacterium
TTGCCGCGCGGGTTGTCGGTCAGATCGTCCATAGCGGACACCAGAGCGACCAACCACGCGGCAACGAGCGTCCCACGCGGCAAGCTCGGGTGCCGGAACACCGCAGATCGGCCACATCCACCGCCTGACGGCAGCACCCGATGGCGGCGACGCCCCGACGCCCCGGACCGCCTCTGTACGGGCGGCGGTCACATCGAGCGGGTTCTGTGGGTCATCTCTGGTGACGGGTGCAGGACGGGTGCAGGACGGGTGCGGGAGAGAGGAGAGGGAGGAGAGGTGTGAATTGAGCGATCGCGAGTGGCTGGCGGAGCGGTTCGAGGAACAGCGGCCGCGGTTGCGGCGGATCGCCTACCGCATGCTCGGCACGATCGACGAGACCGACGACGCCGTCCAGGAAGCGTGGCTGCGGCTGAGCCGCAGCGACGAGTCGGCGATCGAGAACCTCGGCGCCTGGCTGACCACGGTCGTCGGGCGCGTCTGCCTGAACATGCTGCGCGCCCGTCGCTCACGCCGCGAGGACCACGTCGGCGCGTGGCTGCCAGAGCCGATCGTGACCATCGGCGATGATCCGAATCCCGAAGAGGGAGCCCTCATCGCCGATTCGGTCGGGCTCGCGCTGCTGGTCGTGCTGGAGACGCTGACGCCGGCGGAGCGGCTCGCCTTCGTCCTGCACGACACGTTCGCCGTGTCGTTCGAGGAGATCGCCACCATCGTCGGGCGCAGCCCGGCCGCGACACGCCAGCTCGCGAGCCGCGCCCGCCGCCGCGTCCAGGGCGCAAGGCCGACTCCCGACGCGGATCTCACTGAACAGCGCCGGGTCGTCGACGCCTTTCTGGCCGCGGCGCGGCAGGGCGACTTCGACGCTCTGATCGCTGTCCTCGATCCCGACGTCGTCCTGCGGGTCGATGCGGGCGCGGACAGCCGGCTCGCACAGCCACCGACCCGAGGCGCCGCCGCCGTCGCCGGTTCGGCCCTCGCATGGAACCGGCTGGCCATGCTCACCCGGCCGGCGGTCGTCAACGGCGTCGCCGGCGCGGTCGTCGGCCGCCCCGGCCGGCCGTTCGCAGTGGCCGCCTTCACGGTTTCCAGCGGCCGGATCACCACGCTCGACTTCGTCCTGGACCGCGACAAGCTCGCCCGCCTCCGCCTCACCGCTCACGACGAGGAGACCGGATGAGCAACACAAAGACCACCGACCCGTGATTCGACGAAGGGATAGCCCTAGCTCGCCAGGTACTCGACACATTATTCGCTGAAGAGGAGATCCAAATGAGTGTCATGATGATACGTTCCAAGGTCAAGGCAGAGAGCGTGCCAGAAGTCGAGGCCGCGGTCAGGAAAGTGTTCTCGGCCATCGGGCAGGCGCAGCCCGAGGGCGTCCGCTATGCTTCCAGCAAGCTTGGCGATGGCGTGACCTTTGTGATCCTGCTGGAGCTGGAAAAGCCAGCGGATGGCAACCCTCTCGCGGCGCTGCCTGAATTCAGAGAATTCCAGGAGACTCTGAAAGCCTATATCGCAGAGCCTCCAGTCCAGGACCAGCTGCAAGTCGTCGGATCGTACCGGCTCTTCGAGTAGGTAAAATCGGGGCTATCCCTTCGTTGCGGTAGGCCCTCGGGTCGTCACGGCCCCGCGCTGGAGCAGCGACGAGCCAAACGTCACGCTCGGGCGCGGGGCCGTCTGTCGCGCGGCACCGGTGCGCGGCACCGCGACCTACGCGCCGAGGGCCAGGCGGATGGCGAGCGCCGCGATCAGCACGTTGCCGAACAGCGCGGTCGCCAGCAGCGCCCGCTCCGGGAGCCGGTGGTGCAGCACGGCGCCGGCCCCCGCCAGCACCAGCTGCCACGCCGCGCTGGCGACGAACGCCCCGGTGACAAACAGCGCCTTGTCCGCTCCCGAGCCAAGCGTCTTGTTGCCAAGCCCGAGGATCAGCGCTGCGAAGTAGGTGACCGTGAGCGGGTTGACGAGCGTGAGCCCCAGGAAGCCCGCGTAGGTCGCAAGTGGGCCGTTGGCGGCGGGGCCCGGGCGGGCGTCCTGGCGAGCCTGGACCAGGCGTGTCATCCGGACGGCGACGATCCCCGCGAGCACCGCGGCGCTCAGCAGCTGGATCCTGCGCTGGTAGGGCGCCAGCGCCGCGGCGATCGCGATGCCGGCCACGGCCGCGACCGCCGCGTAGGTGAGGTCGGCGCTCGCGGTGCCCATCGCCGCGGGGACCGCGGCGCCAAAGCCTCGCCGCATGCCCAGGTCGACGATGAGCACGGCGATCGCGCCGACGGGGACGGCGATCCCCAGTCCCGCGACGGTACCCTCCGCAAAGGCGCGCATAGCCCATTTTGGCGGTCAGCTCGGCGTCGCGGTCGGAGGACGGTGGCGAGGAGGCGGAGGCGGCACGTCCGGCACGGCACGGCACGTCCGGCACGGCACGTCCGCATAGCGCCGGCCAGCAGCGGTGATGGCAGGCCATAATCCATGTCATGCGATTCAGCATCCTTGGTCCGACGCAGGTGCGGCGCGCCGACGGACGCGAGGTCACCGTCGGCGGGCCCTGGCTTCGGGCGCTGCTCGCCCTGTTGCTCGTCGACGCGGGCAACGTGGTCGCCGCGGAGCGGCTGATCGACGGGCTCTACGGCGGCAACCCGCCTGGCGATGCCGCCAACGCCCTGCAGTCGCAGATCTCCCGGCTCCGCCAGCTTCTGCGGGACGATGACCGGCCGGCACCGTGCTGCGGATCTGCCGTGCGCTGGACGGTCTTCCGCTGGCGATCGAGCTGGCCGCGGCGCGGCTGCGAGCACTGCCGCTCGGCGATCTCGGCGAGCGGCTGGACGACCGCTTCCGGCTGCTGTCCCGCGGCGACCGCACGGCGCAGCCGCGACACCAGACGCTGCGTGCGGTGGTGGAGTGGAGCTGGGACCTGATCGACGACGCCGAGCGGACGCTGGCGCGGCGGCTGACGGTCTTTGCGGGCGGCGCCACACGGGAGGCGGCCGAGCGGGTGTGCGGACTGCCCGCGGCCGAGGTCGGCGAGCTGCTGGCGAGCCTTGCGGACAAGTCCCTGGTCGAGGCGGCCGGCGATGACGGGCGGCGCTACCGCATGCTGGAGACGGTCCGCGCATTCTGCGCCGAGCATCTGGCCGAGGCGGGCGAATGGGAGCGGTTGCGGCGGGCTCATCTGGCCTACTTCCTCGACCTGGCCGAGACCGCCGACCCCCACCTGCGAGCCGCGGAGCAACTGCGGTGGCTGGCACGGCTGGACGCCGAGCACGACGACCTCCACGCGGCGCTGCGCCGGGCCGTCGACGCCGCCGAGGTGAGGCCGGCGCTTCGTCTGCTCGCGGCCCTCTCCTGGTACTGGTGGCTTCGTGGCCGGCGCAGCGAGGGCGCTACCCTGGCCGGCGACCTCCTCGGTGCGCTTGGCACCGAGCCGCCGGCGGGTCTCGAAGAGGAGTACGCGCTCTGCGTGCTGTACGCCGCGGTCGGCGGTGTCCCCAGCCCGCGGCTGCCAGCCCACCTGGAGGCGGCGCAGTCGATCGTCTACGCCATTTACGCTACGGAACGGTCGCCCCGGCAGCCGCTGCTCCTGGTGCTCTCGGCGCTGACCGGCGGATCCCCTGGAGAGGACGTCGACGTCGGCCCGGTGCGCCAGCGGTACTTGACGGGCCCGGACCCGTGGATCCGCGCGATCGTGCAATTCGGCACGGGATATGAGCGGCGCATGGGCGGGCAGGTCGCGGAGGCCGAGCACGAGTTCAGCATCGCGCTGGCCGGCTTCCGCGCGATCGGGGAGCGCTGGGGAACGGCCATCCAGGCGGTCCTGACGGCCGCCCCCGACAGCCAGGCCGCCGAGCATGCCGTAGACCGGCTGCGCACGGCGACGCACGCGGTGCCCGGGTCACGGGCGCTCGTCGGCGGCGACACCGCCGCCACTCTCGACACCGAGCGGACCGCCGCCAGGGACAACCGGGTCGTCATGCCGCTGATCCTGGCGGTGGTCCTGCTCGTCCTGGCCGCACTACTGCGGGCGCTGGTCGCTTCGCTGCTGCTGCTGGCCAGCGCGGTGCTGTCCTTCGCGGCCGCGCTCGGCGCCGCCGGACTGATCTTCCAGGCAATCGGCCACCCCAGGATCTTCTACGGCCTGCCACTGCAGGCGTTCCTGTTCCTGGTCGCCCTGGGCGTGGACTACACCATCTTCCTGATGACCCGCGCGCGTGAGGAGACCGCTGAGCTCGGCCAGACGGCGGCGGGCGTCCTCCGCGCCCTCACCGTGACCGGCGGCGTGATCACCAGCGCCGGGCTGGTGCTCGCCGCGACCTTCTCGGCGCTCACCGTGCTGCCGCTGGTCCCCTCGGTGCAGATCGGCATCATCGTGGCCGTCGGCGTCCTGCTGGACACCCTGGTGGTGCGCAGCCTGCTGATCCCGGCGCTCGCTGTCCACATCGGCGCACGAGTCTGGTGGCCCAGCCGGCTCGGCGCCCAGCCCACCCAGCCCACACCAGCCCAGGCCGCGCGGGTGAGGCCGGCCGAGCCGACCCGCATGCGCTGAGCGTTTCCGCCACGCCCAGGCCCTGTCTGACAGGGCCTGGGCGTGGCGCGCCGAGGGCGCGTCTGCACATACTCCCCAGCAGTTGTGGTCGCGCCTGGGGGAGGAATCGCGATGAGGGCTGGTCTGCACTACTGGAACTACTCGACGCCGTCCGACCCGGCGATGATCGCCGCGACCCTGGCCGAGACCGCGCGCATCGCCGAGCAGGCCGGGGTTGCCTCGTTCACCGTCATGGACCACTACTTCCAGATCGACGCGGCGGAGGGTGGGTCCTCGGCCAACGAGCCGATGCTCGAGGGCTACACCACGCTGGGCTACGTCGCGGCCAAGACCGAGCGCATGACCCTTGGGGTGCTCGTCACCGGCGTGATGTACCGCTACCCGGGGCTGCTGGCCAAGATCGTCACCACCTTGGACGTGCTGTCCGGTGGCCGGGCCAGGCTGGGCATCGGCGCCTCCTGGTACGAACGCGAGCAGCGCGGCCTCGGCGTGCCGGTCGTCCCGGTGGCGGAACGGCTAGAGCGCCTGGAGGAGACACTGCGGATCTGCCTGCAGATGTGGAGCGACGACAACGGTCCGTTCCACGGCCGGCACTACCAGCTCGCCGAGACGCTGTGCGTCCCCGCCCCGATCCGGCGCCCTCGTCCGCCGATCCTGATTGGCGGTGGTGGTGAGCGGAAGACCCTGCGGTTGGTGGCTCGTTACGCCGATGCCTGCAACCTGTTCGGGACCAGTCCGGCGGACGTGGCGCACAAGCTGATGGTGCTGCGGTCGCACTGCGACGCCGAAGGTCGCGACTACGACAGCATCGAGAAGACCGTGCTCGCCGTGCGGCCGGCCCTGGTCGACGTCGATGCGTTCCTCGCCGCGGCCGGCGAGTACGCCGCGCTCGGCGTGACCGAGATCGCGACGATGCCCGACCGGCACCCGGTCGAGTTCGCCGAGCAGCTCGCCGAGCGGGTGCTGCCGAGACTCACCGACGTTGGCTGACCCGGGTCCCCGCTACGCGCGCTCGAGCGCCACGTGCGGTAGCCGCCGCCCGATCCACGCCGGCAGCCACCACGCGCGAGTGCCGAGCAACTGCATGACCGCCGGGACGAGCAGGCAGCGGATGACGAGGGCGTCGAGCAGGACTGCCACGGCCAGCCCGAGACCGAACTGCTTGAGCATCCGGCCGGGGTCGAGCAGGAACGCGCCGAAGACCACGACCATGATCGCCGCCGCGGCGGTGACCACGCGGCCGGTGGTGGCGAGCCCTTCGCGGATGGCCGCAGGCGCGTCGCCGCTGCGGTCCCATTCCTCGCGCATTCGCGAGAGCAGGAACACCTCGTAGTCCATCGACAGCCCGAAGGCGATCGCGAAGATCATCACGGGGACGAACGCCTCGATCGGCCCGGGTTCCACGCCGAGCAGCCCGCCGAGCACGCCCCGCTGGAACGCCAGCGTGATGGCGCCAAGGGAGGCGCCGATGCTGAGCAGGTTGAACAGTGCCGCCTTGAGCGGGATGAGCAGCGAGCGGAAGACGGCCATCAGCAGCAGTGCGGACAGGCCGATCACGACCGCGACGAACAGCGGGAGACGGGCGGCGACCGCGTCGGCGAAGTCCACGGTGGCGGCGGTGCTCCCGCCGACCAGGAAGGTGGCGCCGGTGTCGCGCTCCAGTGGCGGCAGCACCTCTCCACGCAGCCGGGTGACCAGCTCCTGTGTGTCCGCGTCCTGGGGCTTGGAATCGGGCACGACGATCACCATCGCCACCTCGCCCTGCTCCAGGGTCACCGGCGGGGTGGCCGTGGCCACGCCCGGCGTCGCGGCGGCGGCGTGCTGCAGCGCGCTTGCGGCCTGCCCGTCGCCCTCGACGACCACCAGCAACGGCCCGTTGAAGCCGGCGCCGAACCCCTTCGCGAGCAGGTCGTAGGCCTGGCGGCTGGTGGTGGACGCGGGGTCGTTGCCCGCGTCGGCGATGCCCAGGCGCATGCCGAGCGCCGGCGCTGACAGGGCGAGCAGCGCGGCGACGGCCAGCAGCGCCGCCGGCCACGGCCGGCGCTGCATCAGCGCCGACCACTGCCGCCAGCGGGTCCCTTCGGCGTGGCGCGCGCGGGTGGCGCGGCGGCGCACGGCGCGCTCGATGCGCCCGCCCATGACCGCCAGCAGCGAGGGCAGCAGCGTCAAGGAGGCGATCATGGTCACCAGCACTGTCAGCGCGACGGCGACCGCCACTCCCTGCAGCGCGCCAAGGCCCAGGACGACCAGGCCAAGCAGCGCGATGATCACCGTGCAGCCGGCGAAGAACACGGTCCGCCCGGCAGTATCCAGGGCGGTGCGCACCGCCTGCTCTCCGTCGGTGCTGCCCACCAGCTCGGCGCGGTAGCGGGAGAAGACCAGCAGCGCGTAGTCGATGCCCACGCCAAGGCCGACGAGGATCATCACCGGTGGGGTGAAGTCGGCCACGGTCGCCACGTGCGAGGCAAGCACGATCAGGCCGATCGCGCTGCCGACCGCGAAGATCGCGATCAGGATCGGCAGGCTTGCCGCCATCAGGGAGCCGAACAGCAACACCAGGATGACAAGAGCCGCGAGCAGGCCGACGCCCTCGGACGCGCCGTCCCCGCTCTGCACGGCGCCGCGGACGGCGCCGCCGCCCAGTTCGACCCGCAGGCCGTTCCCCTCGGCGGCCTTGGCCGTGTCGATCATCCGGCGGACGTCCGCGGTGGGTACGTCCTGCGCCTGGCCGTCCAGCATCACGGTGGCGTAGGCGATCGTGCCGTCGCGCGAGACCGCCGCGGCGTCGGCTTAGGGGCCGCGGACGCCGGCCACGTGGGGCAGGCCCCGCACCTGGGTGAGCATCGCCTCCACGCGCGCACGCGTCGCGGGCGTCCGCACGCCGCCGGGGTCCTGCACCACGACCTGCACCGTGTCGCCAGCCTGAGCGGGAGCGTGCTCCCGGAGCGCGTCGAGCGCCCGCTGCGACTCGGTGCCAGGCAGCGAGAAGTCGTTGTGGTAGTCGCTGCCCACCGCCTGCGACGCGACCGTGACGGCGGCCAGGACGACGACCCACAGCGCCACGGCCGACCAGCGGTGACGGTACGACCACGCGGCGAGCCGCTGGAACCGGCTGGCGCGTGGGCGGGTAAGGGTATCCACGAGACACTCTCCTTTGCTTGCTTACGTTTGCTTGCTACGGCTTGGCCGTGACGACGACGCGACCGGTCATCTGCGGGTGCAGCGTGCAGGCGTAGTCGTAGGTGCCGGGCTGGTCGAAGGTGCGGCGGAAGGTCCCCGACCGCTGCGGGTCGCCGGACTCCCAGCCGTCGCCCTCGACGTTGTGCGGCACCGGGCCGTCCTGGAAGCTCCAGGTGACCTCGGTGCCGGCGGGGACCTCGATCGCCGCCGGCGAGAACCTGGTGTGCTTGGCGACGACCGTGGTCACGCCCTTGGCGGGCGGGTCGCTGCTCGCCTGGCCCGGCCCGCCGCCGGCGGCGCAGCCGGCAAGCTGGGCCGCGGCGAGCAGCGCCGCGGTGAGCAGCGCCGTGGTGAGCAGCAGACCGGATAGCAGCGGGTGTCGTGATCGCATGTGCGTGGTCCTTCTCGAGCGACGTGGTTGTCGCCAAGGACGCTACGGAGCGCGACCCGCTGCGGTCGTCCGTCCAGGGGTGGCAGTTGCTACGCCGATTGGGGGTGGTCGGCTACGCTAACGGGTGGAGGCCGGGTGCGGCGGTTACAGCCAGCCGGGGCGGACCAGGCCGGTCTCGTAGGCGAGCACGACGAGCTGGGCGCGGTCGTGCGCGTCGAGCTTGCTCATGACCCGGCTGACGTGGGTCTTGACGGTCGCCGGGCTCATGAACAGCTGGCCGGCGATGTCGTCGTTGGACAGCCCCTCGCCCACCAGCGCCAGCACCTCCCGCTCCCGGTCGGTGAGCACCCGCAGCCGGTGGGCGGCCGGTGGCTGCGCGGCGGGGCGCGCGGCGAACTCGGCGATCAGCCGCCGGGTCACGCCCGGCGACAGCAGCGCGTCGCCCCGGGCGGCCACCCGCACGGCGTGGCGCAGCTCGGCCGGCTCCACGTCCTTGGCCAGGAACCCGCTGGCCCCAGCGCGCAGCGCCTCGTAGACGTACTCGTCGAGGTCGAAGGTGGTCAACATCACCACGCGCACGCCGGCGAGGCGCTCGTCGGCCACGATCCGCCTGGTCGCCTCGAGCCCGTCCAGCCCGGGCATGCGGATGTCCATGAGCACCACGTCAGGGCGGGCCGCGCGGGCGCGCTCGAGCGCCTCTGCGCCGCTGGCCGCCTCGCCGACCACCTCGATGTCATCGCAGCTGTCCAGCAGGGTGCGCAGCCCCGCGCGCGCCATCGGCTGGTCGTCGGCCAGCAGGACCCTGATGGTTGGGGCACCTCCTCGGGGCTCCCCAAGCCTCCCAGGGACCGTCACCGTGTGGCCTCGTCCAGCGGCAGCCACGCGTGGACGCGGAACCCGCGGGCCGGGACCGGCCCGGCCTCCAGGCGCCCGCCGACCGCTGCCGCCCGTTCCGCCATCACCGCCAGACCGTGCCCCGCGGCGGCCGCGGGCGG
>JBKPDO010000232.1:0-31842 GCA_046727955.1 bacterium
GGATCAGCAGGTCGGCGAAGATGAACGCGATCACCCCGCCAAAGCTGATCCCGCCGTTCCACAGCACCGCCGCCAGCGGGACGTTGCCGATCGAGCACACAAACGACGCCATCGACACCAACGGGCCGACCAGCGGTCCCCAAAGCTTGGCCAGCAGCGGGTGGTCGACCAGGAAGAACCCCTGCCAGAACGAGTCCGGCACCCAGGCGGCGACCGCCCCGGCGAGCAGCAGCCCGATGACGATGTCGCGCAGGATCGCCGCCCACTCCATCACAAACGAGTGGGCGATGGCGGTGAAGCCCCGCGGCGAGCTGATGCGTGCCCACAGCGAGCCGTCGGTGACGGCCATGTCCATGCTGGCATGGCCCTCCATCTGGCCGCGCCGGCCCCGCTCGGCCTGCCGGCGGGCCAGCGCCACCAGCCGGGGCCGCAGGAAGGCGCGAAACACCAGCGCCAGCAGCACCACCATGATCGGGCCGCCGACGAACTCGGCCAGCGTGAACTGCCAGCCGATCAGCAGCGCCAGGATGACGCCCAGCTCGATCACCAGGTTGGTCGAGGCGATCTCAAACGCCATCGCGGCGGTGAAGTCGGCACCCTTGCGGAAGATCGACCGGGCCAGCGCCACCGCCGCGTACGAGCAGGAGCTGGACGCCGCCCCCAGCCCACAGGCAACAGCGAGGGTTCGGGGGCGGTCGTCGGGCAGCAGCCGGGTCATCTGGCGCTTGGACACCACCGACTGGACGACCGCCGACAGCGCAAAGCCCAGGATCAGCGCCCAGGTGATCTCCCAGGTCATCCCGAACGCCAGCCGCAGCGCGTGCAGCAGCCCACTGCCGATGGTGCCGCCGCCGTTGGCGAGCACGGCGACTGCGTCCATGGCCATCACCCGCGCGTGATCGTTGTCACATCGGCATCGAGTACTGGCTGCGGCGGTAGCCCATCAGCACCAGCATCGCCACGATCGTCGACGCGCAATAGCCCCCGCACTGCGCACTCTTGGTGACGCCGAACCAGACCAGGCACAGGAACGGCAGCGCCGGCAGCACCATCGCCGCCGCCATCTCGTAGGCGTCCTTCCACCCCATGCCCCGGTACCGCATCCAGGCCACCATCGGGATGCTCATGCCGGCGGCCATCGCCAGCAGGGCCTGCGTCGGGTACTGGATGGTCACCTGGTCCCACGTCTTGAGCCCCACGATGGACACAAAGATGGCGCCGGTGGCGAACATCCCGACCGCCATGGCCGCGAGCATCTCCAGGAAGTGCCGCCAGAACGGGGACAGGTGTCGCTTGTGACGGATCTTGGGTGCTCGGGTCTGCGCTGGGCGCACCTGCTGGACCGGCGCGGCCGCGGCGACGCGATCCTCCGCAGCGGTACGGGTCTGGGCCATGACGCCACCTCCTCCTCCTCCTGCTTCTGCTTCTGCTTCGCTGGCGACGTCCTATCCGGGGTCTACCCCTGGGGGTGCGCGGGTGTCAGGGTCGAAGGTCCCGGCAAAGCGGGGGACCAACGGCCCCTGTTGCGGCGGCGGCCGCCGAGCCAGGCTGAACCACCATCGGGACCAGACCCGGGTTCCGGGGCCTGCAAGCTTGGGGAGGAGGTGGCTGGCGATGCCGGTGTGGGGCATCACCCTGGTGATCATCGCTGCGGTGATCTGCTGCGGCCTGTGCACGTACGGGATCAGCACGGCGGTCCGTCGGGCAAGAAACCGCCGCGCGCTGGACGCACAGGCGCCGCGGCAGCCGTAGCCATCCCGGCCAGACCTCTCGCAGGTCTTGGCATCGTGCTTGCCTGGTTGGTGCTGGTCGGGTACGTGGGCCGGGATGGAGGGGGAACAGGCACGAGCTCCGGCGATCATGTGGGTGTCCAAGCCCATGACCAGTCCGGACCGCCGTGCCTGCCCCTCCATCGTCTCCCCTTCCTGCTGTTGCCCATCGGCTGGGCGTGCCCGCTGCGCTGGCACCCCACCACTGCCGTGACCTGCTCGACTCCCTCGCCCAGATCGCCGACCCACGCCACCGACTCGGAGGTACAACAACTGGTCGACCACGTGGTGATCATCAGCCAGGGCCGGCTGGTCCGCCAGGGGACGCTGGCCGAGCTGGCCGACCTGCGGGCGGGGGTGTCGGTCCACACCCCGCAGGCCGCCGAGCTGCGCGCCGCGCTTCAGCGGGCCACCGCGAACGGGGCCCGGATCGAGCAGACCGGGCCGGACAGCCTGCGCGTCACCGGCATCGCGCCCGCCGAGGTCGGCCACCTCGCCTGCGTCGAGGGGCTGGAGCTGCACCAGCTCACCCCCCAGCGCGGCGACCTCGAACAGGTCTTCTTCGCGCTCACCGCCCAGCCCAGCCAGAACCAGGAACCGGCCCACCTGTTTGAGGAGGTGCGCTGACATGCCGCGCCTGATCGTGCCGAGTTCCACAAGCTGACAACCACCCGGCTATGGCTGTGGCTGCTGGCCGGCGCGATGGCGCTGACCGCGCTGTACGCCAGCCTGGCGATCGCCTTCGCCGACACCCCCGACACCTGGACACCGCCGCTGTCCAGCCCGGCGGGGCAGCGCACGCTGTTCTCCATCGCCGCCGGCGGGGCAGGCTGCTGGCCGTGCTGGCGGCCATCGGCCTCACCGGCGAGTTCCGCCACAGCACCGCAACCACAACGTTCCTGGCCACGCCCCGCCGCGGCCGGGTGGTCGGGGCCAAGCTGGTCACCTATGGCCTGGTCGGCGTCGGCTACGCCGTGGCCTGCATCACCACGATCGTGGCGATCGCGCTGCCCTGGCTTGCCGCCAAGCACGTCCACGTGTCGCTGGCCGGCAACGGCATCCCCGCCACCATGGCCAGCGTCATCGCCGCGGTCGCCATCTTCGGCATGGTCGGGGTGGGACTGGGGGCGCTGCTGCGCGACCAGGTCGCGACCGTGGTCGGGCTGCTGGTCTACCTGTTTGTGGCCGAGCCCATCGTCACCCGCATCCCGGCGCTGCGCAGCTGGACGATCTACCTGCCCGGCGAGGCGAAGAATGCGCTCACGCAGGTGTCGCTGACCAACCAGCAGTTTCTGCAGCCGTGGCAGGGCGGCCTGCTGTTCGCCTGCTACGGCCTGGCGTTCGCCTTGGCCGGCACGCTCCTCACCGTCCGCCGCGACGTGACCTGACCGCAGCCGACCGGTGGCGGAACACCGCTGCTGGAGGGCTGCGGCTTGGGCCTGAGCGCCATCCCGCGCGAATTGCCACCGTCAGGGGACGCGCTGGCGCAGGACGCGGAGCCATTCGTGGTCTTGCTGCAGGGCGAGCCGCCGGCGCACGACGGGGTTGTCAATGGCCTGGCAGGCGTGGCAGCCGATCGCCTCGAGCTGGGCGCGGCGGTCGACGTCGAGCACGAAGTCGACCGCGCCGGGATCGCGGCCCACGAAGGTGGTGCCGAGCTCGTGGTTGAGCGCGTCGGCGATGGCGCGGGGAAGCGCCCAGGCGAGCACCGTGCGGTCCAGCGTGGCCGCGGCGGCGAGCGCGGCGTCGGTTGCCGCCTGGTGGTCGGGATGCCCGGTGATCCCGCCGTGGTCGAACACCAGCAGACCGTCCGCCGCGATGTCGGTGGCGGCCCGCAGGACGTGGGCGGCAAGCTCGCCTGGGGGCTGGGCGGCGAGGGCACCGTCGGGATAGTCGAGCAGCTCGACCCGGCTGACGCCGAGCACCTGGGCGGCGGCGCGGAGCTCCTGGGCGCGGATGGTGGCCAGCTCGCCGATGACGCCGTGCAGCGTGGACGCCTCGCCGTGGGTGAAGCACAGCACCCCGGTCCGGCTGCCCGCCTTGGCGAGCGCGCCGAGGACCGCGCCCAGACCAAAGGACTCGTCGTCGGGGTGCGCGCACACGGCGAGCACCCGCTCGATCCGGGGCGGCGCGTGGCTGGCCTGCCGACGGCCGGGGTGGGTGAGGGGGCTTGCGGGACGGGCCGGCGCCGAGGGTGCGCCACGAGCGGGCATCATGGTGCCTGCGCGTCGCCTGCCGAGCTGGCGCAGGCGTTGGAGACGGTGGCCTCCAGCACGCAGGCGCCGGTGGCGGCCGCCGCGAACGCGTCGGCCAGCGCGGCGAACACCACCTGGGCTGGGCCGCGCACCAGGCTGCTCATCGGGCCGATCTGCGGGTCGAGCCCGTGGGCCCGCATGGCCTGCAGCGCGGCGGCGATCGGTGGGCCAAGCCGCTGGAGCCCCAGCGGATACAGCGAGAACTGGCAGGTGACCTCCATGGCTAGCTCCTGTCGACCACGAGGAGCTGGTAGGCGCCCAGCCAGGGCAGCGGGCGGCCGAGCACCTCGAGCAGCGGCCCGACAACGGCAAGGCCGGGAACCGCCGACGGCGCGTCCAGCACGGCCTGCAGGCGGGCGGTCCCGTGAGCGCTGCCCGGCGCCAGCAGCCGTCGGCGGGTGAGCAGATGGGCGTGGCGCCAGGGCGGCCGGCGCAGGCGGCGGCGGTGGGCCCAGGCCCCAGGGGCTGGCCCGGTTGAGCGCGGCCACCAGCAGCCGCCCGCCGGGCCTGGTGACGCGGGCCAGCTCGGCCACGACCCGGGCGGGGTCGTCGACGAACTCCAGCACGGTGAGCGCCACCGTGAGGTCGAAGGCGCCGGTGGCAAACGGCAGCCGCTGCCCGTCGGCGACCAGCCGCGGGCCGGCGAGGTTGGCGGCGGCGACCGTAAGCATGTCGGGGTCGAGGTCGACGCCGACCACCCTGGCCCCTGCCCGTTGGATCGCGCCGGTGAGGCGGCCGGTGCCACACCCCACGTCCAGGACCCGCGCCCCGCCCAGGGCCCCGGCGGCTTCGAGCACGGCGGCGGACTCGACCGCGAAGGCGTAGCGGCCCCACGGCGCCTGGAACCAGGCGTCGTAGTCGGCCGCGGCGACCGACGACCGTCCGGTCGGTGGTCTCGGGTGGTCGGCTGCAGGCGCGG
The DNA here is from genome assembly GCA_046727955.1 of bacterium. Classification (GTDB taxonomy): domain Bacteria; phylum Actinomycetota; class CALGFH01; order CALGFH01; family CALGFH01; genus DASVXQ01. Next base: position 4,944 of record JBKPDO010000232.1, read on the forward strand.
TCAGGCCCATCGTCGCAGCCAGTACTGCTCGAAGGCGACCTTGGCCAGGTGCCAGCGCCGCCCGGGGCGGCGCAGCCGGATCGCTGGGGCGTCGGCGGCGTAGAAGTCGCCGCCGGCGAACGCGGCGCGCCCGTCGCCGAGCTCGACAAAGCAGGCGCCCGTGCCGTCAAACCGGGCGGTGGGGGCGCGGCCGGCCAGCTCGGCGGCGAGGTTGGCGGCCACGACCGCGGCCTGGGCCTCGGCGAAGACGCCGGCCTTGGGCAGCAGCTTGCCACCGGCGATCGGGATGGCGGTCGCGTCGCCAACCGCATGGACACCCTCCGCGGTGGTGGCCAGGCGCTGGGGGTCGACGGGCACGAACCCGCCGTCGGCGGCCAGCCCGCTTGCCCGCAGCACCTCCGGCGGGCGGTGTGGGGGAACGCCAAGCAGCAGGTCATAGCCGGCGCGGTCGCCGCTAGCCAGGACCAGCTCGCCGGCGGCCGGGTCGACCCGCTCGACGGGTTGCTGGGGGTGCAGCGTGATGCCCCGCGCGGCGAGCATCGCGGCCAGGGCGCCGCCCAGGACCGGCCCGGCGGTCGGCATCGGGTACGGCTCCGGGGTGTACAGGTCGATCGTGGTGCGGTCCCGCACGCCCCGGCGGCGCAGCAGCGCCTCGGCCAGGAACGCCGCCTCGTAGGGGGCGGCCGGGCACTTGTAGGGCAGCCGGGAGACGACCACGGCCAGGCGGCCGCCGTCCAAGCGGCCAAGCGCGTCGCGGGCCCCGGCGGCGCCCTCCAGCGTATAGACGTTGTGGGCCGCCTGCGCAAAGCCGGGCAGCGCCTGGGGTGCCAGCTCGGCGCCGAGGGCGACCACCAGCCGGTCAAAGCCGAGCTCGGCCTGGGAGGTCTTGACCGTGCGGTGCGCGGGGTCGATGCCCAGCACCTCCGCCTGGAGGACCTCGACGCCGGCCCGGCGCAGCCTGTGCCGGTCGCGGCTGACCTGTTCGGGGCGGCGGGCGCCAGTCATCACCCACAGAAACGACGGCGCGAACCGGAAGGTGGGGCTGCGGTCGACGAGCACGACGCGGTCCCCAGCGGCCAGGGAGCGGCGCAGGCGGCGCGCTGCCACCAGCCCGCCGGTGCCCCCGCCCAGGACGACCACGGCGCGGCCTGCCATAGGGTGCCTCCTCGGGTAGCTGCCCGGTCAGAAGGTGACGACCTTGTCGGCCCACGCGGTCCACTCGGCGAGCTCGTCCAGGCCGGAGCGCCGTGCGCCCTTGCTCAGGTGCTCGTCGTCGATGCCGCGGGCGTCCATGCAGGTGCCGCAGCAGCCGATCTCGGCGCCGTGGCGCGCGGCGGAGCCGATCATGCGGTCCAGGTGGTAGTAGCCCTCGGGCACCTTCTGGCCGGCCATGGCGCAGGTGACGGCGTCGCCGATGAGAAACACCCGCACCTGGCTGTCGTCGCGGTGGGTGAGCGCCCCGGCCAGGCGCAGCCCGTTGTAGGACCGTTCGGTGCCGTAGGCGGGGTCGTTGAGGATCAGCAGGGTCCGCACCGTCGTCACTCCTCGCTTCCTCGAATCCTCCAATGCTCTTTGGAACATTGTGGCGGGTTCCGCTCACGCGCGGCAGGGACGTTGGGCCCGAGCCTGTGGGGGCCCTTCGACCTCCCGGCCTCGAAGGCACGGGTCACGGCTCAGCCGGGCACGGACCCGGGGAGACAGCCGAGATGGCCAGCTCACCGCTCGGCCGGGTCGTCCTCCCGGACGGTCGGCACCTCGCCCCGGAGGGCGTCGAGCTCTTGGCGGTGACGCTGGGCCCATGCGTTGCCGGCCCGCAGTAGGGGGCAGCCAGACGCCGAGCACGACGCCCGCAAGCATCCACAGGACGTCGCCGATCATCGCCCACCCTTTCCGGGCTGAGGCTCCAACACCGGCGCGGTCGTTCTGGCTCATCGCCTCAGCCGACCTCCACAGGCAGCCCGGCCAACCGCCATTCGGGGAGCCGGTCGGCCAGGCGGCGGGCCGGAACCCATTGGCGCGCAGGATCGTCAGGGCCTCGGGGCGAACACGCAGTACGGGCCCCCGGCTGTTCGACACCGCCTGGTGGAGCCCCGCCAACCTGCTCGCCCTGCTCACGCTCGTCCCACCAGGGCAGCTCCTGTTCGGCTCCGACGCCCCTACGGCACCGCCGCCGCGGCGACCGTCGCCATCCGCTGCGCCCTGCACGCCGGCCTGGCCCCCGAGCAGATCGCCGCCATCGCGGGCGGCCAGCTGCGACGGCTGCTCGCCGGCGACGATCGGCTCGACCTCGGCCCACCGCCGCCCCAACCAGCGCCGCCAACCCGCTGCTGCTGGAGCGCGTCTTCGTCCTGCTCGCCGCCGCGCTCGGACGGATGATGCAAGGCCACCCCGGCGGCGAGCTGCTCGAGCTCGCCCGCCAAGGCTGCCAGGTCGACCCCGACACCCCTGCGGCCTTACCCCTGGCCTCGATCGCCGAGCTGCTGGACCGCCGCGCCCGCTACGCACCAAGCGCCGCCCCGCTCGACGGACCCCGGCAGCGCCGGGTTCCACCTGGTCGCCGTCGCCGCAGCCGTCGCCCGCGCCCCAACCGCGCCCCTGCCACCGCCGACCGGCCACGCGCGGGAAGCAACAGCAGCGGCTGAACCAACGAGAGCCCGCCCGGCTGCCGGCTGCCGGCTGCGCACAAAGCGCAACAATCCGCCGCGCCAGACCACTTGGACGGCACGCACGTCCGAGCCGAAACCGCCACCGGCCAGGCCACCGCGGGACCCCGATGCGCCTCCACGTCCAAGCCGACCCGCAAGGGTAAGCGGCGTTCCCACACCGAGAGGCCCCACCTCCATGGTTGCGACGTGGTTGTTCTCAGTGCGGGAGGTGAACCCCCGGGTTGCCGGTCAGCGCCCGGGGGTTCGGGGCAGCGGTGGCGCTGCCTGCTCCGCCTTCCCTCGCTGAGCTCGCAGGACCGACACGAGAAGCTCGAGAGCGCCAGCCACCTCGGGGCTGCGCATGAGGCCGACGGCTTCACGCAGGCCCAGCGGCTTGGTCCGTTGCTGGAACCGGGGATAGGCCTGGTTCATGACGGCTGGGGCGCGCATGGCCAAGTCGAAGAACGGCTCGTACTGCAGCTGGCTCAGCACACCCATGAGCATCATGGCGTTGGCGATCATGCCCATCAGCTCGGGGCGGGTGGCGGCGCTGAAGTTGTCGTCGAACTCGTCGAGCACAGCGTTCAGCCCGGCGAGCAGCCCGCTGCCGGCCAGCAGCTCGACGGTGTCCAGGAGCTGGTCGATGGCGTCGGCGTTGCGGACCAGGCGGGCCTGGAGGCGCTGGACGGTCTGCTGTTGGTCCGGGGTCATGTGCTCTGCTTGGGGAGCATTCGGCTCAGCCATCACGTACCTCCGCTACTTTCCGAACAGGTTCGCGAACCAGTACTGCTCAAAGCCGACCTTGATCGCCCGGAAGGCCCGCATGCCCCCCAGCATGCGGCAGTCCGGCACGGTGGTGCGGCCAAACAGCTTGTCGGTGAAGTCGCACCACACCGCGGCGCCCATGTACCCGGTGTCCATCACGCACACGCCGACCATGTTGTACAGCTCCCCGAGGTAGGCGCCGCGCTCGCGGTCGATGATCTGGCTGACCACGTGCTCGGCCTGGAAGTGGGCGAACACCCCGGCCATGCCCAACCCGATGGTGGGCGCCACCACGTCGCCGATGCCCCACACGTTGTCGTGGCGAGGGTGGAGCATGGACGGCAGGGTCACGTCCATGTAGCCCTCGGCGGTGGCAAGCGGTGAGGACCGGATCACCTCGGGGGCCTGGTGGGCGGGGACGACGACGGCGAAGTCATAGTCGAGCTTGCGCCCGTCGGTGGCGACCAGGGCATGGTCGTCCCGGTCATGGCGCTCGAGCGCAAACGACCCCTCGAACCGCACGCCGAAGTCGGCCAGGAACCCGCGGAAGCCCTCGACCATCTGCGGCCCGTAGATCTCCATCGGCTGCTCCCAGGGGTGGAACACCGTGACCCGGGTCCGTTCGGCCATCTGACGCTGGTCGGCCAGGTACCTGAGCATGAACGCCACCTCGAACGGGGCCGGCGGGCACCGGTACGGCCACTCCAGCGGTCCGACGACGACGTTGCCGCCGTCGAAGCGCCGCAGCCGTTCCCGCAGCGCCACCGCGTGGGCCAGCTCCCAGGGGGCCTCCAGGCCCTCCAGGGCGGGGTCGTCTTTGAGGACCGAGCCCAGCGCCACGATCAGGTAGTCGTACTCGAAGCTGCCCTGCTCGGTGTCGACGCGGTTGTCGTCGGGGTGGATGCCGGTGACGCTGGCCTGGATCACGCGGGTGCCGTAGCGGGGCTCCAGCAGCTTGAGAGGCCGGCGCACCTCGTCGGGTTCGCGCTTGCCGGTGGCCACCCACAGGTAGCTGGGCCGGTACTCGTGCCAGGGGCTGCGGTCGACCAGCACCACCTCGAACTCGTTTGGACTGCCCCATTTACCAAGGCGGCTGGCAGCGACGGCGCCGCCGCTGCCGCCGCCGAGGATCACCACACGCTTCATCATGGACCTCCTCCCGGGAACCCCCCGAGCCCGGCAGCAGAACCCGGGCTCGCACCTACCCGCAGCCTCGGCTGCTCATGCCGGGACCCCCGGCACCCGGTGCCAACTTCGCGGCCCGGGGTGCGATCCAGCCTGCGTGCAGGGCCTCCGGCGGGAACAAGTTTCCCTCCTCGGGTGCACCGACGCCATGGTCGGACCGCCAGGCGTTGCCGGAGCCGCGGCAAGCCTCGCAGGTCGGTCCGACTCCCCCACGATCCGAACCCGGCGCCAGCGCCGGATGGTGGTGGTCGTCCCGGCACCGTTCGGGCCAGGAGACCGATGATCTGACCAGGTGCTATGTCGAGGTCGAGATCGACGACCCCTCGATGCGATGCCGGCAGTAGGTTTCGTCGGCTGCTTCCGCCTGGATGACCGGTTCGGAATCCGGGTTCTCCTCGGTTTGTGTGGCTTGGGTTTGTGGGTGGATCGTCACGGGGGAGTGGTGGTCATGTGAAGGCCAGCTGGATGGTCCTCTGTTGGGCCACGGCAGGCCGTGCCCACATCGGTCAGGACGGACGCGATGAGCCGCTCGATGTCGCGCAGGCAACGCCGGTCTGCTCCGCGGAGGAGTTCGACCGCTGGCTGCGCGACCACGGCGCATCCGCGCCAGAGCGGATCGTCGCCATCTACAACAAGGCCTCCGGCAAGCAGACCGTGATCCTCAACGAGCTGCTGGAGACGGCACTGTGCCACCCTGTCAACCGCTATTTGATATTTGAGCGGGGATGTTGACGCCGCGTTGCCGTAGGTGGTCGCGCATCGTGTCGGGGTCTTTGAGGAAGGCGGTGATCAGCTCGAGGTATTCGCCGATGAGCGACTCGCCGCGGCCGAGCACGCTGGCGATGAGCCGCTGGGGTAGCCCGTAAAGGTGCAGGATGAGCACGGCGTCGAAGGCCTTGAGGTAGGCGTCGACCGAGCGGGGGTGGTGCCAGGTCGCCCGGGTGATCTCCAGCACGGTGTGGCCTTGCAGGTGCAGCCGCACGATCAGGCGCCTGTGGGTGAGCATGCGGCCCATGCCCAGCACCGTGCCGGGGCAGGGCAGCACGACCCCGGAGGGTGCGCTGGTGGTGGTCCAGGGCCCGGGAGACGGTCTCGGCCGGGGCCAGGAAGATCCACTGCAGCTTGGTGTAGGACAGCAGCCCGTCCTGGGCGTAGGCCTCGACCAGCACGCGGGCCATCCGGCGGCCGGCCAGCTCGAGAAACGCCTGGTAGGTGGTGGGCGGCTGGTGGCGCAGCAGCCGGCCCTCGCCGTCGGCGAGCACGCTGACCAGGATCGGGGCCATGGGCTGGTGGCGGCTTTGCTGCCAGAGGCTGCGGCCGGCGTCGACGTGCATGGCGACCAGCGGCAGCTGCCCGGAGGCCAGGGTGGTGATGCGGGGGGGCGCAGCGGGCCCGGATGGCGGCCAGCTCGGTGATCAGGGCCTCCTGCACTGCGGGGGGATGCCGGCTTGGGTGCCCAGGTAGTGGGCGAGCCTGGTGCAGGTGGCGGGCTGGTGCGCGGGGCGGGTGGGTCCCGGTCGGCCCAGCGCGCGCCCGTTCGGCGTCCTGCTTGGCCAGCGCCGTCCCGCTGGGGCCGGCGTGGGCCTGCTCGGTCGGCCAGGGCCGCTGGGTGCGGGGCCCGTGAAGGGGGCTGGCGACCCTGCCGCGGGGGCCGCGGCCGGCCCACACACAGCGCAGGAACCAGGCGACCTGCGCGGCCGAGGCCCCGGGGAACAGCCCCCGGTAGGCCGCCGCGCAGCGGTCGAGGATGTCGCGGCGCACGACCTCCAAGCGCTCCCCGGCCAGCACCCGGCCCAGATCCTCGTCGGTGCGCAGCCCCAGCTGCTGCCAGGTCACCGCCGGGCTCCCCTGGTGCGGGAACGCAACGCAGCGCCCCTTTTTTCGGCGAGCAACTCGTCGCGGGCGAACACGTTACGCAGCTGCGCGAGCCGGAAGTGGTAGTCCGGCTGGTTGTAGCGGCGATACAGCTCCAGGTAGGCGCCCACCAGCGCCATCGACCGGCCGGTGACCCGGCGGATCATCACCTGGTTCAGCCCCTGGTCGGCCAGGGTCACCACACGGGCGAACTCGCGCAGGTAGGCCTCGACGCTGGCGTAGCTGTGGCCGGTGCGCTGGCAGATCTCGGTCTCGGTGTGCAGCTGCAGGTACAGCTCCACGATCTGGGTCTTGTGGGTCATCCCGCGGCCGATGTCTTTGACCCGCCCGCGGGTGGGCACCACTACCTCGGGATGGGCGGCCAGCTGCCGGCGGACCGCGTCGATGCTGATCCCCGCCAGCACCGCCAGGTCGGGCAGGGTGAGCAGCGCCCCCTGCCCGCGGGCCTGGGTCGCCCAGCGCCGCAGCCGGGCGAACTTCAGCGCCGCGACCCTGGTCGGCGCTGGCCCATGGCAGCTCGTCTGGGCGTCGGCATCGGTGAAGAACCCAAGCCGGGCCGGCACCAGGCGGGCCTCGGCGAGCTGGGCGCGGGCGCCTTCGTCGGCCGAGATCGCAAAGAACACCAGCTCCCCGTCGCCAAGCGGCGTGCCACCGAGCTGGCCGGCCAGCTCGGTCAGCCACTGCTTGAAGGCCCGGGCCGACACCGCCGAGAACCCGAACTGGGCCGCCAGCTCCGCCTCGATCCCCCCAGCCTGCCCGGCCGCAGGAGCCGGCTGCCAGCCGCCGTAGGCCGCCCGCAGCCCGGCCAGTGCCCGGCCGCGCCGATGCCGGCGGGCCACCACCTGCAACTGGGCCACCTCGTGGGTGGCGCGGCCGACCGTGACGGCGACCTCGTGGACGTCGACCCCGGCCGCGGCCTGCTCCACGACCGCCACGAACCGGCGCAGCAACGCCTCCCACGCCCCCACGGTCACCCCCAGCAGCGCCCGCTGCGCCTGGACGCGATCGTCGGCCAGGTAACGGTCGACCAGCCACGCCTCCCAGCCCAGCCGGTCGGGGTCTGGCTCGGGCCCACCCACGTGGGGCAGCCACACCCCCACCTTGCGGACCGGCGCCAGGCGCGCCCCCAGCGCGGTCGGGGTCAGGTTCGCCCAGGCGGCCAGCTCGGCCAGGCTCGCCCAGCCGCCCTGCCGGCAACTCTCATCCATCCAGCGCAGCAGCCGCCGGCGCTGCAGCACGGTCAGCCCGAACGCCTCCCAGACCGCGGTGTCCCCGCCCACCTCCACCGCGCTGACCAGCACCGCACGCCGCCGTACCCGCGCCAGCCGCTTGGACCGCGTCGCAGGCACCCACAGCCGCGCCTGGCCCGGCACCACGGCCGCACCCAGCGCCGGCAGCCACTCCAGGCTCCGGACGGCCAGCGCCTCGGCCTCCACCCGGTTGCAGCCAAACTCCGCGGCCAGTGCCCGGACCAGCAGCCCGCGCAGGCTCTTGGCTGCCACCGACTCCAGCTCAAACCGCACCCGCTGGCGATGCTGCTTGGATCGGCCCATCCACCACCCTCCTGGCGTTCCCCGAAGTCCACGGATGCTGTTCTATCATTTCGCGGGTATCCCGAGTTCCGCAGTCCGTGGGCATGCACGGCACGAATGGGCTCTCCCAGCAGGTAGAAGGGGCAGTGAGCGCTGGGGCGGCGTGTGCCCACATCCGCAGAGTGTCGGTGAATGAACCGACTCTACCGAGGACCCGGAAACCGGCCAGATCCCAGCTCAATGACCCGTGGCAGCGGGCTGGCCAGCCCGACGACGTCAAGGCCGCGGTGTCGGGGTCTCCGAGCGTGAGCAGGGGATCCGCGATCTGCGTCGGGGGCTCGAGGAACGCACCGAGGAGCCGGGCACGGCGAGGGCGGCCAATCGGGAGTTGATGGCCGAGTTCGACCACGGCGGGTCGGCTACGACGACCCGCCGGTGATCGCCCGGTCATCTGACGGTGATCAGGAACCACAGGTCGTGTAGGGGTGGGCGGTGCGGCAGGCGTGGGTCGTTGGCGAGCACGTCGATGGACTCGCCGTAGCGGCCGGGCCCGTCGACCGCGGTCCGGAAGGTGACCTCGATCAGGGTCTGCTGGCCGGGGTCCAGTCGGTGCGACCGCACCGACGCGGTGTGCACACTCAGCCAGGCTTCAGGCCGGTGATCACCAGGGACTGGTCGCCGTCGTTGCGGATCGGGATCGCCAGGCGCACCAGCGTCCCCAGCGGGAGGCTGCCCGGCACGACCGGCAGCCCGGCGGGGACGGCGAGCTTGGGCCTCGAGCGCGAGCCTTGGTCGGGGGCAGGGTGGCGACCTGGCCGGCGTCAAGGGTCGGGCCGGTGGGTGGTGGCGACCCGAGTCGCGCCTGGCCCTGCGCCGGCGGCGCGGACCAGTGGCTGGGCGATGGCCCGCAGGCGGCCAGGAGCAGCGTCGCGGCCAGCAGCAGCCCTGCCAGCGTCCCGCCTCGCCGCATCGCCACCTCCAGGCTCGCAAGCTACTTCATCGTTTCACGAGACAGTGTAATACTGGCCGGGGAGGTGCACTCGCCATGGCGACATCCACGACCATCACCGGGGTGGCGACCTGCGCGCCCAAGCCGGCCCTGGAGGCCCGCCCGCCGATCAGCCCGCCCGAGGCCCGCCGGCTGGCGGCAACGTTCAAGGTGCTGGCCAACGACAGCCGCCTGCGGCTGCTGCACGCCCTGGCCCGCGCCGGGGAGTTGTGCGTCACCGACCTGTGCGCCGAGGCGGGCATGCGCCCGCAGGCGGTCTCCAATCAGCTCGCCCGCCTGGTTGACCAGCGCATCCTGGCCGCCCGCCGCGACGGCAACCGCATCTACTACCGCATCGACGACCCCTGCGTGCCCCAACTGTTGGAGCTTGGCTGGTGCCTCACCGAGGACGCCGCGACCGCCACCGCGGCCGGGGCGGGGGTGGCGCGATGAGCCAGCCGGCCACCAGCCCGGCCTCCCCAGGCGCAGCCGCGGTGCCGGCGCACAGCCGCTTCCGGGTCGCCGAGGGCTGCCTGGACTGCGCCGGCGACCTCCAGGGCACACTCGGCCGCCTGCCCGGGGTCGGCGCCGTCGTGGTGCTGGGCGCCGCCGGGATCGTCACCGTCACCCACGACGGCCGCCTCGACCCCGCCCAGGTCGCTGATCAGGCCTGCCAGCTCGGCCTGCGGCTTGAGCCCGCCGACACCCCACCGGCCGCGTCGGCATCCGCGCCCGGGCCTGGGCGGGGGTGGTGGCTTACCCAACGGCTGCTGGCCCTGCTCGCCGCGGGCGGGCTGCTGCTTGGCGGACTGGCCGCCGACACGCTCGTCCACCAGCACACCCTGGCTCTCGCGCTCTACCTGGCCACCGTCGCGGTCGGCGGGGTCTTCCCGGTCGGCACCGCCATCAAGGTGCTGCGCCGCCGGCGCCTGACCATCGGCACGCTGCTGGTCATCGCCACCGCTGGCGCGCTGGCGCTCGGCGTGGTCGAGGAGGCCGCCATGCTGGTGGTCGTCTTCTCCCTCGGCGAGGTGCTCGAGGACTACGTCAGCGACCGCGCCCGCGGCGCCATCCGGCGCGCTCATGGCCCTGGCCCCACCCACCGCCCACCGCCAAGCCCCCGGCGGCTGCCTGGAGGAGGTCCCGGTCCAGCGGCTGCAGCCCGGCGAGGTGGTGCTGGTGCGGCCCGGGGAGCGCCTGCCCACCGACGGGACCGTCGTCGCTGGGGCCTCGGCGGTGGACCAGAGCCCGGTCACCGGCGAGTCCCTGCCCGTCGAGGCCACGCCTGGCACGGCGGTGTTCGGCGGGACCGTCAACGGCACCGGCGCGCTCACCGTCCGGGTCACCAAGCCCTACCAGGACACGATGCTGGCCCGCATCATCCGCCAGGTCGAGCAGGCCCAAGCCCACAAGGGCCGCGCGCAACGCTTCGCCGACCGGTTCGGCGCCACCTACACCCCGCTGATGGTCACCCTGGCGGTCCTGGTCGCCGTCGTCCCGCCGCTGCTGCTGGGCGACTGGCGTGGCTGGCTCTATCGGGGCCTGGTCGTGCTGGTCGTCTCCTGCTCCTGCGCGCTGGTCATCTCGGTGCCGGTGGCGGTCGTCGCGGCCATCTCCCGCGCCGCCCGCGACGGCATCTTGATCAAGGGCGGCGCGCACCTGGAGGCGCTCGGCCGGATCCGGGTCGTCGCCGTCGACAAGACCGGCACCCTCACCCGCGGCCACCCCCAGCTCACCGACGTCGTTCCCCTCGACGGGCAAGCTGGCGAGCAGGTGCTGGCGCTGGCCGCCGCGGTGGAGGCCACAAGCGAGCACCCCCTTGCCGGCGCGATCCTTGACGCCGCGGGCGAGCGCGGCCTTGCCTGGACCCCCGGCGACCGGTTGCGGGCCACGCCGGGCGTGGGGGTGGAGGCGACCGTGGGCGGCCGGCGGCTGTTCGTCGGCCGCCCCGACGGCCGCATCCTCACCGGCCAGGCAGCCCAGCGGCTGGCCGCGCTGGAGACGGCCGGCAAGACCACCATCGTCCTGGCCGTCGACGCCCGGCCCCTCGGACTGCTCGCGGTCGCCGACCAGCTCCGCCCCGAGGCCACCCAAGCGGTCGCCGAGCTAAGTGCGCTCGGCCTGCGGGTCGCCATGCTCAGCGGCGACCACGAGCGCGTCGCCGCTGCGATCGCCTGCCAGACCGGCATCGAGGACTGGCGCGCCAACCTGCTGCCCACCGACAAGACCAGCGTCGTCCAAGAGCTGCGCCGCGTGCACGGGCCGGTGGCGATGGTCGGCGACGGCATCAACGACGCCCCCGCGCTGGCAGCCGCCGACGTCGGCGTGGCCATGGGTGCGGCTGGCACCGACGTCGCCTTGGAGACCGCCGACCTTGCCTTGCTGGCCGACGACCTCGCAAAGCTCCCCCACGCGGTCCGCCTGGCCCGCCGGGCGCTGGCCAACATCCGCCAGAACATCGCCCTGTCGCTGGTCACGGTCGCCGTGCTGGTCGCCGCGGCCCTGGCCGGCAGGTTGTCGCTGGCCAGCGGGCTGCTGCTCAACGAGGGCACCGCCCTGCTGATCATCGCCAACGGCCTGCGGCTGCTCCGCCCGGCCAGGCCGAGCACGTCCACGCCGCAGAACACACAACACCCAGGAGGTGGCTGATATGGGATGCGGCTGTGGGGGCTGCGGCTGCTGCGGTGACGACCGACGCGGCGGCGAGCCACAGGATGCAGAGGCCATCGTCCAGGACCTGGCCGAGCTCGAGCGGCGCTTGGAGCGCGACCTACAGGCCGTCCGTGACCGGCTTGGCCGCATGCAGGCGACCGCCTGACCGCACGCCCGGCAAGCAGGCACCAACGTAGCGAGCGGCTGCGCCGCCTCGCGCTCACCGCGGCCACGCGGGCGCCGGCGCCGATCCGAGTGGTGGACGGCACCGCCGAGGCGCTGCCCGCCGAGGACACCTGCTTCGACACAGCGGTCGCCGGCCTGGTGCTGTGCACGGTCGCCGATCTGGCCTGGGCCCTGGCGGAGATCCGTCGGGTGCTGCGCCCCGGCGGGACGCTGCGCTTCTACGAGCACGTCCGGGCCGACGCCCGCGGCTGGCCCGCTGGCAGGACCGGCTCGAGCGCCCGTGGGGCTGGCTGGCCGGAGGGTGCCACCCCAACCGCGACACGGTGGCAGCCATCACCGCCACCGGGCTGCGGGTGGTGGAGCTGGACCGGTTCGACCTCCAGGCCATGCCGCCGCTGGTCCCCCGCACGTCCTTGGGGTCGCGGAGCGGCCGTGGTAGGACGCCCAGATCCACGGAGCAGCGAGCTCGGTCGCGTCACAGCGCATGGTTCTCATCGCCGTGCACGAGCCCGAAGAATCCTTCGGAAACCGGCGCAAGCTTGCCCGACCCACAGGCGAGGCCGGCGAGACGACACCGCGGCCAGACAGCCAGCCGATGCCCATCGCCGCAAGCCCGCCCACCACCACGCCCGCCACCGGACCAGCCGGCCGGAGCGCGACGGCCACGATTGCCCCCAATTCCGCGACCAGCAGCCCGGTGGCTGCGACCGCGAGCCCGCGCCGCTCCTCGCACGGCCGGTCCCCTCGTCAACCGATCGAGCCGATACGCCAGATCACCATCACCGCCAAGCGCCAACGCCGGCACCGACCCCGCGGTCGCCAGCGCCGCCTTGGCCAGCGCGCGGGCGACCACCCGGCGATCACCGACCGTCCGTGCGGCCGCCTCGTCGGCGATCACCTCCACGGCACCAACCACTCAAGCGGTCCGACTGCGGACTGGTAGCCCCTCCGGGCGGCTGCGAGCTGGCGAGTTCGAGGCCAATCCTGGCAAGGAGCACACCGCGGCCGGATGCGGACCCTGATCGGCTGTAGCGATCCTCGACCGTCGGGATACCTCCGACAGCGCTACAAGAGTGAGCCCTGTTGCCCATGCTTGCGGCGTCCCCACCGACGACAGGAGGGCAACCGACCGACTCGGGCGTTTCTGCTGGTAGCGGCCCTGACGGGGCGGTGATGCGGTGAACACCGGCCGGTACCGCGGTCGGCGTTTGTGCTGGGCACGGGGGTTTGCCGCTGGTCGTACCCCCCGGTACGACCAAAGCATGGGTAACCCCCGGACCAGCGGAAACGTCCCGCCAACTGGTCATCCGGGGCGGGTTTGTGGTCGACGACGGCCGCATCCGGCGGCTGGAGCGACGCGCCCGCCATCTTGGGTTCGCCGACCTGCGCAGCTATCTGCAGACCCGCTGCGACACCGGGCACAGTGTCCCTGGGCTCGCTCAGGAACTTGGCGAGTCGGAGTGGATCGTCACCCACGCGCTGGCCGCGCTGGGCATCAGCCTGCCACCTCGGCCCGAGCGGCTGGCCCGGCAGCGACGCCGCCACGCCGGGGAGCGGATCGCCAAACGGGTCGTCGAGCTTGGCTTTGCGGAGGTCCGGGCGTACCTGGAGGATCGGCTCATCGAGCGGGAGTGGCTGCTGACCGATGTCGCCGCCGAGCTTGCCGCGGATCGGCGGACGGTGCGGCGGCTTATGGAGCAGGTTGGGGTCACGCGGCGGCGGCGGACCGCCCGGCAGCTGGCCGTCGGCGAACGGGGCCGCCAGGTGCAGTCGGTCTCCTGGCAGACACGGAGGGCCGCGCGGCTGGCCGAGTTGGGCTTTGCCGATCTCTCCGGCTATCTGCAGGCCCGCTACGTCGGGCAGGGATGGTCGATCAAGCAGATGCGGGCCGAGCTTCGGGTCGGCCGTAACTGGCTGGTGGCGCAGATGGCACGCCTCGGGTTGCGGTGATGACGACCAACTTGCTCGGCCGGCTCCCGGAGTCGGCGCCCGTAGCGAGACGGCCAAGTCCGACCGCGGCAGCAGGAAGGCGCTGTGTCAGTGGTCCCGCGGCCGGGCAGCCAGGGGCGCGTCAGGGGCACCAGCGGGGCACGCTAAGGGCAGCGCAGGGGCACGAGAGGGGCACGGTCGCGCACGGCAAGCAGGTCTGCGATCTCGCCAAACGCAGGCCAAGCCGCTGAGCGCCGCGGATGAAGTGCAACCGGTCGATGGTCGCGGCATCGTACTGGCGGTAGCCGGCGGGGCTGCGGGCGGGTGGCGGAAGCAGGCCGGCGCGCTCGTAGTAGCGGATCGTGTCGGGTCGGACGCCTGCTTGTTTGGCGAGCGTGGAGACGGTGAGCGAAGCCATGCCGGCAGCGTAGACCCTGGAGCGTGCTCCAAGGTCAAGCGCCGATGAGGGTCATGCATTCGGAGACTTGACAGACATCCCCGTCGCCAACATCGACATCGACCATCGACATGGGGATCAGGGAGCTGCCCCTGGCGTGCCCCTCCGGTGCCCCTGCCCACGGGTGCCAGGCGCTGTTCCAGGCTGAACGCCAGCTTTGCTACCCTCGCGCTGCCGAGCCGACACCGGGCCGAGCACCGTCAATGGCGCGCTGGCTGGCAGCAACCCGGCCCCGACCACCCGTCTGCCAGTCGAGGTCGCTGAGATCAGCGATGCTGGCGCCGTAGGCGATGGCGCTGGCCAGCACGTCGATCCGCTTGGCGACCTCCGCCCCACCTGGCCGAACACCTGGGCCCAGCCGGTCCAGCCCGCAGATCGGCGGTACCGGCAGCGCGCCGGTGGCCACCACGAGTTGGTCGTAGCCATACCGGCGGGCATGCCGGCCGCATCGACACACTGCATCCGCTTGACGGCCAGGTCCAGCCGCACGGCGCGGTGGTCCAGCTGCAGCTCCAGCCCGGCGGCGTCCAGCTCGGCGCGGCTGCGGTGGGCGAGGTCGCGCCAGTCGGCCACCTCCCCGGCGACGTGGTGGGGGATGCCGCAGATGGAGTGGTTCGGGTAGCGGTCGGCGACCAGTAGGGTGACCTCGACCTCGCGGGCCAGTTCGCGGGCGCGCAGGCCCGCCTCGATGCTGGCGTCGCTGCCGCCGATGATGAGCGGGTGCATGGCGGGTTCCCAGTGCTGGGTCCTGGCTGGGCCGACGGCGGCACCATGGTGGCTCGGCGGGCGGGACTGGCCTATGGGTCTGGCTGGATGCTACGGGTGCGGCCCTCGGCCCGCACCGGGCGGGGATGCCGCCATGGCCATGTGGCGGTGTCGGCCTGGCTGCGGCGACGATGGAGGAAGGACAGCACCCAGCCCGCACGATCCCTGTCACTTGAGGAGGCCAGCATGTTGGACGTGGTCATCGTCGGCGGCGGCCCGGCCGGGCTCAGCGCAGCCCTCATGCTGGGCCGCGCCCGCAGAAACGTGCTGCTGTGCGACAGCGGCCAGCCACGCAACGCAGGCGTACACGCCATGCACGGGTTCCTGTCGCGCGACGGGATGGACCCGGCAGCGCTGCGCCAGGCCGGCCGCGACCAGCTCCGCGCCTACCCCACCATGCGGCTGCGCGCCGCCGCGGTCCGGGCGGTCGCCCGCGACACCGACCAGTTCACCGTCAGCCTGACCGACCGCACCCAGGAGCAGGCACGCCGCCTGCTGCTGGCCACCGGGGTCGTTGACGAGCTCCCCCCGATCCCGGGTCTGGCGGAGCTGTGGGGACGCGGGGTGTTCAACTGCCCCTACTGCGACGGCTGGGAGGTCCGCGACCAGCCCTTGGCGGTCCTGGCCAGCGATCCCCGCAACCTCCAGCTCGCGCTGCAGCTGACGCGCTGGAGCCCCGACGTGCTGCTGTGCAGCAACGGCGTGGCCGGTCTGGACGACGACGCCCGCCGCCTGCTGGCCGCCCACAAGGTCGGACTGCGCGAGGAGCCCATCGCCCGGCTGGACGGCCACGACGGCCGGCTGGAGCGCATCGTGTTCGCCGGGGGCGAGCCGGTCGCGCGCACCGCGGCCTTCCTGCACGCGCCCACCCGCCAGCGCAGCGACCTGCCCAGCCAGCTTGGCTGCACGCTGGGAGAGGACGGCTCGGTGCTGGTCGGCGACCTCGGGCAGACCAGCGTGCCGGGCGTGTTCGCCGCCGGGGACATGGCGCGCCGGCCCAGCATGCCGGTGCCTGGCGCGCAGGTGGTCATCGCCGCGGCCGAGGGCGCGATCGCCGCCGTCGCCATCGACCAGGAGCTGCTCCTGCAGCAGCTTGCCGCCTGAGGGTCCACGGTGCCGCTGCACGCGCGCCACTTGGTGCGGTTAGCGAGGCGCGGTGATCGTCACCGCCACGCCGTAGGCGCTGTAGTCGCGGTCCATGAAGTGGCCGGGGGCGTCCATGCGCTCGTGCAGGATGCGGCTGGCGCGGTCCACCCACAGGCGGTGGTAGGCGCCGTTGGCGAGATCAAGGAAGGCGAGCACCTCGGCCGGGGTGCCATGCCAGGAGGCAGGGCCGAGGTCGACGACGCTGGCCTGCTGGTCGCTCCAGTTGCGCGCCGGGAACCGCAGCACCAGGCCGAGGGCGCGCTCGTGCCGCCACGGGCCGCTGCCGTCACGCGTGTAGCGGTGCTCGCCGACCCAGACCGTGTCGGTGGTCCCGTCCGGGCCGCGCAGGTGCCAGCGGGCCAGGTCCGGGGCTTTGAGCTGGTAGTCGGTGCGGAACACCGTGCCCAGCCCGCCGTCGAGGACCTCGTGGATCCGGAACGAGCCCGAGGCCGCCAGGACCCGGTCGGCGGCGCGCAGCCGCCCCGTGGCCGTGCCGCCGCGGGGCAGCGGCAGTGGCAGCGGAAAGCGGGCCGCGCCCTTGTTGGGCAGGACCGCCTCCACGGTGAGCGGCCCGCGAGTCGGGACTGGGGTGGCGAGGAACGCTTCGGTGCAGCCGTCCCCGCAGGGCTGCACCAGCGCCGGGACCACCTGGCGGCCGCGGTCCAGCACCCGCAGCGGCCGGGGCGCGACCGGCGGGGGGATCACCAGCCCGCCGCGGACGCGCACCACCAGCAGCCGGTCCCCGGCGGCCATCGCGGTGAGCCCAACCAGCACGCCGCTTCGGCCTGCGCGGCCGCCCAGCACCAGCGCATCCGGCGGGTCCGGCGGCGGCGTGCCAGCGGTAGCTGGCGCGGCGGCGATGGTGAACCGCCCGTCCAGATCCGGTTGGACGCCCGGCACACCGGCCACCCCGACCCGCCAGCCGCCCGCCAGCGCGAACGCGTCGGTCACCGCCCGGTAGGTGGCGGGCGCGACCCGGGCGGCGCTGAGGGAGGCCGGGGCGGCGCGGCCCGCCTCGTCGGCGACCGTCAGGCCGATGCGGGCTAGGCCGTCGACCGGCCGGCCCTTGGGGTCGGTCACCCGGACCTGGAGCAGGTTGCGGCCGACTGTGCCGGGCTCCAGGTCCAGGTGCAGGCGCAGCGGCCCGGCCTGCAGCGTCTGGGTCTGCGGGCCGCCGCGCACCCGGGTGGTGCTGGCGGCGGCCACCACCTCGCCGGCGGGGACGGTGTTGGCCAGCAGCGCCGCCACCAGCACCACCGCCACACCCCCGCCCGCCTCGACCCCGAGCAGGCGCCGCAGCCGCCCGGGGGGCGTGCCGGCGCCGGCGCGGGGCAGCAGCCGGTAGCGCGCCACCGCCGCCAGCCCCACGACCACCATGGCGACCGCGACCTTGGCCGCCAGGATGCGGCCGTAGTCGGTGCCGGTCAGCGCCGCCCTGGCGTGCACCTGGGCGAGGCCCTGCCAGGCGCCCGTGACCGCGATGACGGCCACCATCCACAGCGCCATGCGGGAGAAGCGCCGCACCACCACAATGTCGGCCCGCCGCATGGTCAGCACCAGCACGGCCAGCCCACCGACCCAAGTGCCCACCGCCAGCAGGTGCACGCTCTCCAACCCCACATACAGCCAGCGCGGCGACAGGCCGGCGTCGTGGGCGCCCAGCGCCAGCCCGACCACCAACCCGACCGCCAGCGCCAGCGCGCTCAAGCCGGGCCGGTGACCGCGCCGCACCCCCCAGCCCACCACGGCCACGACCGCGGCCAGCAGCGCCACCTCGACCAGCATGCGGCGCGCCGCGGCGGGCGAGGCCGCCAGGAACGCGCCGACCGCGCCGGGGCCGAGCCCACCGGCGGTCGCCGCGCCCGCCCCCACCTGCCAGGCCAGCCCGACCCCGCCGACCAATGCGCCCACCACAACCAACCTCCGGTAGCGTGGCTCGTCCGGGCCGATCGGCCCGGGCCGGCGCCACACCACCATGGCGGCGACCGCCACCCCGACCAGCAGCAGCACCCCGGCCACCTCCAGCCAGCGGCCCACGACCTGCCAGGCGCTTGGCAGCTGCGGCGGGGCAGAAGTGGTGACCGGGCCGGAGCCGGCTCCGATGGCGAAGGCGAAGGAGCCGGCCTCGAGGTGGCCGTCGGCCGAGACGATCCGCCAGCCGGCCAGGTAGGCGCCGTCGGCCAGGACGGGCAGGGTGGCGGCCAGCACCTGTGGGCGCCCGTCGGGATGGCGCACCGGGCCAAGGCGAACCTGGCCGCGCGGTCCCTGCAGGCTCAGGCCCTGCCCGAGCGGCCGGACCGCCTCGGAGAAGGCGACCCGCAGCTCAGCCGGCGCGCGTGCCAGGCGGGCGCCCGCCGCGGGGTTGCTGCCGATCACCAGGGCGTGCGCCGCCGCGGGGCCGGCGCCAAGCAGCAGCCATCCGCTCAGCAGCAGCCCGACCCCGACCGCGGCTGCCACGGCCACGCCTCGACGCCGCACCGGCACGCTCCTCCTCGAGAGCGGTCCTGTCACCCACCGATTCTCTTACGAAACGTAAGAGAACGCCGATCGGTTCCCGGTTCTTGGGATACCCTTCTACGACGGTGCGTCGGAGACCCGGGAGAGGAGGCACCCAGACATCATGGTGCTGCACGCGCTCGGGCACGCGCTCGGGCACGCGCTCAGCCTGGCCGCCGCCATGAGCTGGGAGATCCTGTGGGCGCTGATCCTGGGCTTCGCGATCTCCGGCGCGGTGCAGGCGGTGGTGTCCAAGGCCGAGATGGGCCGGCTGCTGCCCGACGACTCCCCCCGCTCCCTGGCGGTCGCCTGCGGGCTCGGCGCCGCCTCCTCCTCGTGCTCGTATGCGGCGGTGGCAATGGCGCGCTCGGTGTTCCGCAAGGGCGCCGACTTCACCGCCGCGATGGCGTTTGAGTTCGCCTCCACCAACCTGGTCGTGGAGCTGGGCATCATCCTGGCGGTGCTGCTGGGCTGGCAGTTCACCGCCGCGGAGTTCGTCGGCGGGCCGCTGATGATCGTGCTGCTGGCGCTGCTGTTCCGCGCCTTCCTGAAGCCCTCGATGGTGCGCGCCGCCCGCGAGCAGGCCGACAAGGGCCTGGTCGGGGTGATGGAGGGCCACGCCGAGATGGACATGTCCGTCACCGAGGGGTCCATCTGGTCCCGCGTCACCTCGCCCAAGGGTTTCACCGCGATCAGCCACTCCTTCGTGATGGACTGGGTCTCGGTCTGGAAGGACATCGCCGGTGGGCTGCTGATCGCCGGCGCGCTCGGCGCCTGGGTGCCCCAGGGCTTCTGGCGGGCCTTCTTCCTGGCCGACCGCCCGCTGCTGGCCCGGCTGTGGGGGCCGCTGGTCGGCCCGCTGGTCGCGGTGCTGTCGTTTGTGCGCTCGATCGGCAACGTGCCACTGGCGGCGGTGCTGTGGAACGGCGGCATCAGCTTCGGCGGCGTGGTCGCCTTCATCTTCGCCGACCTGATCGTGCTGCCGATCCTGGACATCTACCGCAAGTACTACGGCCGCCGGATGAGCCTGTTCCTGCTGGGCACCTTCTACCTGACCATGGCGGCCGCGGGGCTGCTGGTCGACCTGGCCTTCCAGGCGCTTGGGCTGGTCCCGGCGGCCCGCAACGCCAAGGTGGTGGAGGCCAGCATCACCCTCAACTACACCACCGTGCTGAACCTGCTTTTCTTGGTCCTCGCCGGCGTGCTGGTGATGCGGTTCCTGCGCACAGGCGGCCCGGAGATGCTGCGCATGATGAACGCTCCACCTGGCCCCGGCTCCACGGCCGCAACCGGGTCGACTGCGACCCGCTAGGCTGTGCGGATGCCGGGCTCCGCGAACATGGCAGACCAGCGCGTCTTGCCCGGCTGGCGTGGGCACCGGTCGACCAGCATCGTCGACTCACCCGCCTGGCCGTGGCTGGCCTGCTGGCGGGCGGAATCTTGGCGGTCACTGGGCCGCCACCGCTCGACCTGCACGGACCGCTGCACCACCTGGGGATCATGACTCGGGCTGCGGCACGATCCGTGGCGTGCTGTGGACGTTGCGGGGACGGCTACCGCGGGCCTGGGCCTACAATCCGGGGCAGTGCGCTGCTGGTTGGGGGTGCGCTGGCCGTGCTGGCACGTGCCGGGGTTCCTGGCTGACCTGCCGTTGGCTGACCGTGGCGCTGGGCTACCTCGGGCGCCCTGGTCCTGGCTGCTTCCAGCGCTCGCGCTGATCGCGATGGCGGGCTTGACGCAGTGGGCCAACCAGCACCGCGCGGCCCTGCTCATGGCCCGCTGAGTCGGGTCGACACCCCGCGAGACCCACCGTCTTGAGACAGCGGGTTCCTTGACGCGGGTCAGATTGTGGCGATGGCGTCGTCGTGGCCGCGACGCGACGATGCTGGTCGGTGAGGACCGGTCGTCCAGGAGCGGCGGAACTCGTCGGCGCTGGTGCGCGCCAAGCCCTCCTGCTTGGGATACAGCGGCTGGTCGGTGAGGTAGCGGCGCTCATCCTGCATCCGCTGCCTCCAGTGGCGCGACACGGTCCCGTTGGGTCAGTGCTCGGTCTCGGTGAGGTCGTGCTGGCGCCGCAGGTATTCGTCGTGGTCGATCTCGCCGGCGGCGTAGCGACGGCGCAGGACCTCCTGGGGTGTCTCGCCCTCGTGGCGGGCTTGGGGACTGGCGGGTCGTCCCTTCAGGCGCCGCCGCACCCAGGCGATGCTGCCGGTGGCAAGGCCGAGCAGCATCAGGCCCATCATGAGCCACATGACCATCCCCAGCATGCCGGTCATCATGGCGGTGCTCCCTTCCCTTCTGGCGTTTACCGGCGGGTCACCGCCGGGTCGAGGTCGATGGCAGCTCACCAGACCCGTCCGGGGTCCGCCATGCGACCTTGCCGGCGATCCATGTCTGGGTCACTCGGGTGCTCGGCGCGAATGGGTCGCCGTCGCAGACGACCAGGTCGGCGGCCTCGCCGGGCGCGAGCCCGCCGCCGCCTGGCGCGTGCAGGGAGGCGGCGGCGGCCACGGTGAGCGCGCGGACGGCCTCCTGGTGGGTGAGCGCCTGGTCTGGCTGCAGCGCCTGGCTGCCGGGGCCGGAGCCCCGCCGTTCCACGGCGACGCGCAGGTTGTGGAGCGGATCCAGTGGTCCGCAGGGGTAGTCGGAGCTGATGGCGAGCGGGACCCCGGCCTGGAGTAGGAGCCGTCCGCCGAGGACGGTGGCATACCGGTCCACCCGCGACCCCAGCAGCATCTGGCCGTAGCGGGGGATGAAGCCGGGCTGGTAGGAGACGGTCGCGCCGCTGGCCGCGACCTGGTCGGCGGTGGCCGGATCAAGCAGCAGGAGATGGTCGATCGTGGCGGCGCCCGGCGGCACCCCCACCCGCCGCAGCGTCCGGGCTGCCTGCTCGCCGGCGAGGTTGCCCAGTGCGTGGATCCGTGGGCGTACGCCGGCGCCGACGTAGGCGGCGATCACGCTGGCCAGCTCGGCGTCGGTGTAGCGCAGGTACGGGGTGTGTAGCTGCCGGGGGCGCACCACCAGCTTGCGTCGCAGCGCCTCGCGGAGCGGACCGACGGCCCGCAGCCGCCACGACTCCCCGGCCGCGCCGCCAAGCAGGCCAACCAGCGCCCGAGCGGGCAGCCGGATCGCGCAGCGGTCGCCGCCGTCGGCAAACAGCTTGACCTCCCGTCCCGCGTCGCCGTAGGGACCATCGGGCGCCGCCGCGGGACCAGGTGCCCTGCTGTGCAGCCCAGCCGGGGAGCCCGTCCCCCACGACAGCCGCAACGGGCCGCTGGCGCGCAGGGCGACCATCCGCTGGTGCCAGTCCGGCGACACGTAGGGGTCGTGCGCGTGGCTGATCCCCAGCGCCAGGCAGCGGTTGGCCTCGGCTTGGAGCACCGCCTCGGCGCCCGCGTCGGCGGCGTACGCCATGGCGTCGCTGAGCGCGCGCTGCAAGGCGATCCCATAGGCCGCCTCCCACAGCTCCCCGGTGGGCCGGCCACGCCGGTCGCGGGTGACGTCGTCGCCGAGGTCGCGGGCCTGGCCCCGGTCGGGCAGCCCGAGGGTGGCCAGGGCCGCCGAGGAGGCCGCGCCGCGGTGCATGTCCAGCGTGCTGACCAGGACCCGGCGGGCCGGTGCGGCCTCGTCCAGCTCGCGGGCGGTCGGCAGCCTTGCCTCCGGCCACCGCCAGCGTGCCACGCTCCAAAACAGCAGCCATGGCGCCTGCGGCTCCGCGGCGGCCGCGACGCGGACCGCGTGCAGCGCATCGGCCAGGCCACGCCAGGCCGAGGCATCACCGCCTAGCGGAAACCAGGCAGCCTGGCTCAGGTGCAGGTGCACGTCGACGAACCCCGGCAGGACATGACAGCCGCTGAGGTCGAGGACCTGGTCGGCCGGCGGCGGCTCCTCACCGTCGCTGGCACCGAGGGCGGCCACGTGGTCGTCCTCGACGAGCAGCCAGGCGGGCCGTGGCGTGCAGGTGGCACCGGCCCAGACCGTCGCCCCGGTGAGCAGCCGGCGGGCCATCGCCGTCAGCTCCGCCCGGGCCCATTCGGCCCAGTCGGTATCGGCCCGGTCGGTCGTTTGCGCTGACCGTTGATCCGATCGACGATCCGATCGACGACGAACGCCGCGTCTTGGCGGACGAACCCGATCAGCGACGAGCCGCGCGAGTACCGGTTGTCCATGCCCAGGAAGTACAGGCCCCGGGTCACGCCGCGCCGGTCGTAGGACGCGGCGAGTCCCGCCCGGCCACCACCCACGACCAGAACGTCGGCACCCTCGGCCTCGGCCACCTCAGCCCCGCTCCTCCGGCGACCGCCAGGCAGGAGCGGACTGACCTTCAGCACCTCGCCCGCAGCCGCCGCTCGCCGCAGCATCGGCGGCCGAGGGGCATCGTGCAAGACGGACGTTGTGCTGTCCGGGGCGTGATTGGTCGGGACGCGGCGGATACGGCGGCGTACGACTCGGATCCCCAGCGGCACAACCACCAGCATCATTGCCAGGCAGACGAGCATGCCGAGGCCAGCGAGGAGCAGCTCCATGGCATTGTCTCCGATTGCGCCGTAACTTGAGTGATATCGTAACCGAAATGACCGAGCCCAAACCTCCGCGGCGGCTGCGCCGCCAAGAACAGCGCCAGGTGACCCGAGCGCAGCTGCTGGACGCCGCCGAGCGGGTCTTCGCCCGCGAGGGGTACCGCGGCGCCTCGATCGCGACGATCGCCACCGAGGCCGGCTACTCCCACGGCGCCATCTACTCCAACTTCAACGGCAAGGAGGACCTGTTCCTGGTCCTGGTGGAAGAGCGCATCGACGCGCGCCTGGCCAGGGTCTACCAGGCCGCCGACGACGCGCTGAGCCGCAGGGGCGAGCCGCTGGAGGCGGCCCGCAGGTTCGTGGCGATGCTGCAGCAGGAGCGGGAAGCCGTCCTGCTGCTGGTCGACTTCTGGAACCAAGCCGTCCGCGATCCCACGGCGGCGGCCAAGTTCGCCGAACGCCACGCCCGCCTCAGAGCCCTCATCGGCCGCATCGTCGAGGGCGTCGCCCGCGACCAGGGCTTCGAACTCGCGCTCCCCCGAGACCACGTCGCCACCGCGCTGATCGCGCTCGCCAACGGCTTTGCCATCGAACGCCTGGCCGACCCAGCCGCCGCCCCTGACGAGCTGTTCGCGCATGCCATCGCCGCCATCCTCCGAGGCTTCTCGCGCCGACCTGCCGAACAGGAGCCGCCAGCGAAGCCCCACTGAGTCCCAACCGGGGTCAAGGCGTTTGGCGGCAGCGACCCATACAGGCCACGGTCCAGCTGCAGGCAACATGCGCGCCCAGCGCCAGCAGCCCGACGAGCCCGCCAGCCCGGCCCATACGGCACCAACACCCCTGCAGGTCGAGCAGCCCCACCGGCGCCCGCGGAGCGGGTATCGTGACCCTGCCAGCAACCCTGAACAGTCAGCGCCAACCACAAGGAGCGGACGCGCGGGTGCCACGAGGCGGATTCGGCGAGCTCGAACAGGCGATCATGCAGGTGATCTGGGACGCCGACCGCCCGGTCACCGGCCGCGAGGTCGTCGACCAGCTCACCCACTCCCGACCGGTCGTCTACACCACCGTGCTCACCGTCATGGACCGGCTGGCCCGCAAGGGCATCCTCGAAAAGCACCCCACCGGCAAGGCCCACACCTACCAGGCGGTCCAGTCCCGCGAGACCTACACCGCCCGCCGCATGGCCAGCCTGCTCGGCGCCAGCGGCAACCCCACCACGGTCCTGCTGCGCTTCGTCGAACAACTCCCCGCCGACCAGGCCGAAAGGCTGCGCGCCGCCCTCCACATCCCGGCCCGCCCCGGCCAGGACCACGCCGACCGGGAGCCGCCGTGAGCCCGCTGCTGGCCGCGCTGCTGGCCGGCGGCACGCTCGGGGTGGCCGCCCCACTCGTCTTGGGCCGGCTGGGCCGCCTGGACCACACCCCGCAGGCGGCCGCCTACCTGTGGCTGCTGGCGGCCCTGGGCGCGGTGTCCGCGGTGGTACTGGCGGGGCTCCTGCTGCTGGTCGGGTCCAGCCGCCTGGCGATCGACCTGGCGGCGCTGCTTGAGACCTGCTCGATGGCGCTGCGCGCGGCCCTGGACACCCCACCCAGCACGGCCGGCCCACTGCTGGGGCTCGCGCTGCTCACCACCGTCACCGGCGGGCTGCTGGCCGGCGGCCTGGTCGCCGGCACCCGCGCCTGGTCCGCCGCCCGCGGCCAGCGCGAGCTGCTCACCCTGGCCGGCCGCAGCCAGCCCGGCCTGCCCGGCGTCACCGTCCTGGACCACCCGGCGCCGCTGGCCTACTGCCTGCCCGGCCGGGTGGGACGCCGGTCCGGCCCGATCGTGCTCACGACCGCCACGTTGGAGCGGCTCGACCCCGGCCAGCTACAGGCCGTGCTCACCCACGAGCACGCCCACCAGGCCCGCCGCCACCACGCCCTGCTGCTGGCGGCCGAGGCGCTGCGGGTCGGCCTGCCCTGGCTGCCGGCCGCCCGTGCCGCCCACGGCGCCGTCGCCCGCCTGGTCGAGCTGGCCGCCGACGACGTCGCCGTCCACCACCACGACCGCATCGACATCGCCGCCGCGCTGGCCACCCTGGCCACCGCGCCCGCGCCCGCGCCCGCGCTCGGGCTTGGCGCCGCCGGCTCGGGCACCCTGGAGCGCATCCGCCGGCTCACCGGCCCACCCGCCACCCGCCCCTTGGGCGCGCTGCTGCTGGCCAGCCTGGTCGTGGTCGCGCCGCTGCTCGGCCAGCTCCTCGCCCTGACCGCGCCGCTGCTGCGCGTCGCCGGCACGCCAACCTGCCCCCTCGCCTGACACGGTCGCGCATTGCCGCCAGGGTCGCCGACGTCGGACTGTTGACCTGGAGGGGCCCGGGCAGCCCGGCGTGAGAACCTCGTCGTGCAGCTCGGCCGCCCACACGTGCCGGTCCTCCACCGCCACCGCGCGGCCCCACTCGGCGAAGCGGGCCGACACATCAGGCCGCCGCAGTGCGCACCGGCACAAGGGCGGCCCGGGCGGCATTGGGCCTAGACTAGTAGCTTGTCAGCCTTGTATTGCGTGATGTGTGGGTTCGGCCCATGCTCGTTGCGGTCAAGGATCCCGCCGCTCGAGGAGCCGAGCATGCGCAAGCAGCACGTCGTCGTCCTATCCGAGCAGGAGCGTGCCCGGCTCCACACCCTGATCGGGCGGGGGACGGCCCCGGCCCGCGCCCTGACCCACGCCCGCATCCTGCTCAAAGCCAACCAGGGCGAGGCCGGTCCCGGCTGGACCGACCGGGCAATCGCCACCGCGCTGGAGGTCCACCACACCACCGTCGCCCGGGTGCGCCAGCAGTACGCGGCCGGCGGCCTGGAGGCCGCCGTGGCCCGCAAGGCGCCCGAGCGCGAGTACCGCCGCAAACTCGACGGGGAGCAGGAGGCCCACCTGGTCGCGTTGGCGTGCAGCGCCCCGCCCGAGGGCCGCAAACGCTGGACGCTGCGGCTGCTGGCCGACCGGCTGGTCGAGCTGGAGGTGATCGAGTCGGTGTCGTATGAGACGGTCCGCCAGGCCTTAAAGCAAACCGTCTCAAGCCGTGGCTGACCCAGCGCTGGTGCATCCCGCCACAGGCCGATGCCGAGTTCTGTTGGCGGATGGAGGATGTACTGGCGGTCTACACCCAGCCCTACGACTCCCAGCGGCCCCAAGTGTGCCTGGACGAGACCAGCCGCCAACTCCTCGCCGAGATCACCCTGCCCTTGCCCGTCGCGCCAGGGCAGCCGGCCAGGGAGGATTACGAGTACGAGCGTCGTGGGGTCTGCAACCTGTTCCTGGTCTGCGAGCCGCTGCGCGGCTGGCGGGATGTCATGGTCAGCGCGCGGCGCACCCGCATCGACTGGGCGCACTGCGTCAAGGACCTGGTTGACGTCCACTACCCCGACGCCGAGGTGATCGTGCTGGTGCAAGACAACCTCAACACCCACACGCCCGCGTCGCTGTACGAGGCGTTCGCGCCGGCCGAGGCCAAGCGGCTGGCCGACCGGCTGGAGCTGCACTCCACCCCAAGCATGGCAGCTGGTTGAACATGGCCGAGATCGAGCTTGCGGTGCTGGCCGAGCAGCAGTGCCTGGACCGCCGCCTGGCCGACCAGGCGACGCTGCAGCGGGAGGTGGCGGCGTGGCAGGCGGCGCGCAACGCTTCTGGCCGCGGCGTCGACTGGCGCTTCACGACTGAGGATGCTCGGATCAAGCTCAAGCATCTCTACCCTGCAATACAAGGCTGACAAGCTACTAGCC
>JBKPDO010000233.1:0-8977 GCA_046727955.1 bacterium
GGCGGCGCATCGACCGCCTCGGAGAGACCAGGCGCAGCGAGATGCGCCGGAGGGACTTCGGCTTCGTGTTCCAGTTCGGCCAGCTCGTGCCCGAGCTCACCGTCGAGGACAACATCGCCCTGCCGCTGCTGCTCGGCGGGATGGCACGCCGGGATGCCTATGCAGCCGCGCGCTCCTGGCTGCCCCGCCTGGGTCTGGACGGCCTCGGGCCGCGCCGCACCGGCGAGGTGTCGGGTGGCGAGGCGCAGCGGGTCGCGCTGGCCCGCGCCCTGGTCCACCATCCGAAGGTCCTGTTCGCCGACGAGCCCACCGGCTCGCTCGACTCGCTCACCGGTGAGCACGTCATGGAGCTGCTGGTGAGCCTCACCCGGGCGGAGGGGACCACCGTTGTCCTGGTCACCCACGAGGCCCGGGTGGCCGCCTATGCCGAGAGGATGGTGCTGGTCCGCGATGGCCAGGTCACCGTCGCCGAGCCGCCTGCC
Organism: bacterium; assembly: GCA_046727955.1. Classification (GTDB taxonomy): domain Bacteria; phylum Actinomycetota; class CALGFH01; order CALGFH01; family CALGFH01; genus DASVXQ01. The sequence continues at coordinate 483 of JBKPDO010000233.1, forward strand.
GTCCCGTCCAACCCGGCCGACGGGTCCGCTGCCCGGCCGCATCCTCCGTCGCTGGCCCGCTGATGTACCGGCTCGGATTGCGGCTGGTCGCCAGGAGCGGTCGTGAGGCATTGCTGCGCCTGGTCGTCACATCGCTGGCTGTCGGGGTGGGAGTGGCGATACTGCTCGCCGTTCTCGCCGAGTTCCACGCCTTCCAGGCGACCAGCAACCGGCCGTCGTGGGAGTCCACCCAGGGGACACCGGTGTCGACAGCGCCGGCCACTCCGGGCGCGGAGCTTTGGAACTACTCGGAGAACATCTACAAGGGCCGCTTCATCGAGCAGCTCGACGTGGCCGCGCAGGGTCCGGGAGCGCCGCGCATCCCCGGTCTTCCCCGCATCCCGGCGGCGGGGCAGTTCTACGTTTCGCCGGCGCTGTCCCGACTGCTGAAGACCGTCCCCGCCAACGAGCTGGGTGACCGCTTCCCCGGGCAGCAGGCCGGCCTGCTCGGTGACGCGGCGCTGTCGGGCCCCGACGAGCTGGCGATCGTGGTGGGGTACTCGCCGTCGCAGCTTGCTGCGCTCCCCGGAACGGTCGAGGTGAGCCGGATTGCGACCGCCCCGCAGCTGATGGGGACCACGAACCTCTACCGCCTGGGCTTCGGCATCGCGGCGGTGGTCATCCTCTTCCCCCTGATGATCCTCATCAACACCGCGACCCGCCTGGCGGCCACGCGGCGCGAGGAACGCCTGGCCGCCCTGCGGCTGGTCGGTGCGACCCCCCGCCAGGTCAACGTGGTCGCATCGGTGGATGCGGTCGTCACCGCCTCGGCCGGCGTCGTGATCGGAGTGCTCGCGTTCCTGGCGATCCGCCCGCTCCTGGAGTCGATCTCGTTCTCGGGGGTCCAGTTCTTCGGCTACACGGTGACCCCGACGCTGTGGGGATACCTGGCCATGGCCGTGCTGGTGCCGCTGCTCGCCGCCCTCAGCTCCCTGGTCTCGCTGCGCCGGGTGTGGATCACCCCCTTGGGGGTCAGCCGCCGGACGACGCCCCGCCCGCCGGGTTGGTGGCGCGTACTGCCCATCTTCGTCGGGATACCGCTGTTCATCGCCCCGCTGGTCTCCAACCCCGGCAATCCCGACGGCACCCCCGCCTTCATCGGGCTGTTCCTCATCATGGCAGGGCTGGTGCTGGGTGGGTCGTGGCTGACCATGGCGATCGCGCGCATCCTGGCCCGGGTGGCGCGAGGCCCCTCGGCCCTGCTGGCCGCCCGCAGGCTCTCCGACAACCCCAAAGGCGCGTTCCGGACCTCGGCCGGACTGGTGCTGGCCGTGTTCGCGGGAAGCCTCGTCGCCTGCATCGTCCCCGCCTTCAACGCCGCCCAGTCAACGGGGGCGGCCGCCCAGCTCACCAACGTGTTGAAAGTCCCCTTGCGCAACGGGCCGGGCTCGGCCGGGCTCGACCCGAAGACGGGCGGTCAGCTCGTCTCCTACCTCGACTCGCAAACAGGGGTGACCGTCGTCCCCATCTACGCCAACCCCGCAGCCGATCCACCCCCGGTAACCACAGGACCGTCCGGTCTACCGGGAGGGTCCCACACGCTGGGGCCGGCCACTGCGACTTCGGAGGCCCATGCCACAGTGACCCCGGCGCACCCGCTGTTCGGCCCTTCCGACTCGGTTGTCAGCTGCCCGGCCATCCGGGCGCTGCCCGCGCTCGGGTCCTGTGCTCCCGGGGTCGCGGCGGTACAGGCCAGCTTCGGTGAACTGCTCAGCACCGACAACCCCATCTACTTCAACAAGGACCTGCCCGCCGTCAGCCACTCCAGCACCCTGGCCACCGAGCGCCTGGCGGGCCTCGACGTGAGCGCCCTGCTGGTGAAGACCAACAATCCCGACACCCTGGAGCGGGTGCGGACCTACCTGACCGACTTCGAGGCGGCTTCGACCGAGTCGGCCCCGAGCCACTTCAAAGGCGGAGGTGGCCTGAGCGAGTGGCAGATGGGGATCATCGAGCCGGAGACCTTCGGTGAGGTCGCCCAGATCCGCAACAACGATGACAAGAACGTCGAGAGGGTCGTGCTAGCCATCGTGGCGCTCATCCTCATCGTGGCCGGGTGCAGCCTGGCGGTCAGCGTGGCGGGCAGCCTGCTGGACCGCAAGCGGCCCTTCACCCTGCTGCGGCTGGCGGGAACGCCGCTGAAGACCCTCACCCGGGTCGTCCTCCTGGAGTCGATCGTGCCCCTGGTTGGCGCCACCGTCGTGGCGGCCGGAGTGGCCATCGCCATCGCGGAGCCTCCCCTGCGGGCGCTCTTCGCGGCGAATATCGGCAAGCATCAGAACTTCGCCTCGGCGGCCCACCCCGACCTCGGCTACTACATGACCATGCTGGGCGGGTTGGCCCTGTCGGCACTGGTCGTGTTGGCGGCGATGCCCTTGTTGAACCGCATCACCCGGCCGGAGAACGCGAGGTTCGAATAGCCACCGCGTGCCACGCGGTAAGAAGCATGACAGGACGGCGCCGCGGCCACCGTCCCTGAAGATTCACCCTCGGACCGACCAGCGAACCATCCCTCCCGCAACGGCGTTGTCCTAGGAGCAGACATGACCAAGGTTGCACCAGGCGTCGCCTTGCCAGCGGAGCGCCACCGGAACCGGCGAGCCGTAGTGGCCGTAGTGGCCCTCGCCATCACGGGCATGCTCGGCGCGGCCTGCGGTACGGGCGCGGCCACCCGTGCCGGCTCGGGCCCCTCGGCGTCACACCAGCAGCCGGGCTCCACCGCTGGCTGCAACTCAGTTACGACGTGCTACGGCCCCCAGCAGATCGAGGCCGCCTACGGGATAGTGTCGCTGCTACACCGGGGGATCGACGGGCGCGGCCAGACCGTCGTGCTGCCGGAGCTCGCCGAACCGGAATTCCCGCTCCCCACCAGTGACATCCGCCAGGACCTCGTCCAGTTCGACAAACTGTTCGGTCTGCCGGCGGCAAAGCTTCAGGTCAACGCCAGCCTGGCCCCGTCGGCCTCGCCCTGGTTGGCCAACGGCGAGGAGGTCCTCGACGCCGAGATGGTCCACGCCGTGGCCCCGGGGGCCACCATCAGCCTGGTCATGGTCGGGGCCAACTCGGCCGACGACCCAGCGAGCGCGGTGCGTGCCGCCGTGGCCGCCATCGGGCTCGGCAGCTCCGTGGGTGACGTGATCTCTATCAGCGCCGCCGGCCAGACGGGAGGAGAGCATTGCGACACCCCGGGCGAAGTCACCGCCCTTCACGCCGCGCTACAGGCTGCCGCCCAACACCACGTTACCGTGGTCGCCGCCTCCGGGGACGTAGGAGCGGTCGGAGAGCCCTGCCACGTGGTCAGCGGACTGACCGGGGGCCCCTTCCCCCCGGTCAAAGAGGTCAACCTGCCCGCGGCCGATCCGCTCGTCCTGGGTGCGGGAGGCACCACACTGACCGCCAGCCACAAGACCGGTGCCTATGTCTCCGAGAGCGCCTGGGACCTTCCATACGGCGACCCGGGCAGCCAGTTCCAGGGCTCGGGCGGCGGCTTCAGCCGCCAGCTCTCCCGCCCCGCCTACCAAGACAGCGTGCCGGGCATCGGCTCCCACCGGGGGGTCCCCGACGTGGCCGCCGACGCCGCCCCTTACATTGCTGTCGTCACCGCCACCGGGGCCGGCAAGTACACCATCAGCGGCCACGGCGGCACCAGCGCCAGCGCCCCACTGTGGGCCGGGCTGGTCGCCTTGGCGGACCAGTACGCCGGGCGGCCGTTGGGGTTCGTCAACGCCGGCATATACCGGGTCGCCGAGAGCTCCAAGTACCACGCCGCGTTCCACGACGTCACTACCGGGCACAACACGGTCGCCTTCCCGCCGACGACGATCAATGGCTACGCGACCTCGAGAGGCTGGGACGCTGTCACCGGTTGGGGCAGTCCCGACGCAAGCGTGCTCGTTCCCCTGTTGACTCGGGATGTCCATGACGGCGATGCCAACGGTCTCTGAGAGGAATGAGTTCGTCGTCGAAGTGGGTGGCCTCCGAGGGCTTGGGCGACTTGGACGGGAACCCGCCCAGATCAGGTGGCCGGGTGCGTTCTCTCAAGACGGCGCACCCCATCCTTGGCCCGCCCATGATTCGGCGTTAGGCAGCGACCTCACGAGCCGTAACGCCCGGCGGCAAGCCACCGTCTGTGATGCTGGCGGTCCCGGCTCCATGACCGCCACCAGGCAGATCCCCGATGGGCGTCCACAGTCATTCATAGCCCGAATCGGGCGATCTGTCCGAAGCCTCTTCATCTTCCACCGAGAACATGTAAGCTACGTATCAGCGCAGGTCAGGCGGCAAGTCTGGACCGGAGCGGTCGGTAAAGTCGATGAGATCCACAATCTCAACCTGCGCACCCGCGTCGGCGCCGAAGCCTCCGACCAGCTCAAGTACTTGTCCGAGCGCATCCCCGCCACATTCGTCTACGCCGGCGTCGACGTGGGGACCGCCGGGATGTTCAGCGGCACCCGCGGCAAGCAGCTCGCCGGCCGGTTCGGCACCATCGCCGACGCCAACCACCTCCCGCTCACGACGCTGATCGGCTATCTGGCCAGGTGCAGCAACATCACCGGCGTGTGGCGCCGCGACGACACGCAGCTCAACCGAGCAGCCATAGATCGGCTCGCTGCCATCTCGGGCCTGTCGCCGGTCTGCCTGGAGCGCGCCCTGCCCGCGCTCGGCGTCCCCCTCGCCAGCACCACAGGTCCGAGCATGCGGCGGATCACCAGCCACCCCTCGCTGGGCCCCTTCACGCCATGCCACCGCTGCCTGGCCCGCCGCGGGATCGCCGTGCCGGTGTTCGTCCACCTCCCCGCCCACTTGCACCTTTGCGTCCAACATGCGATCTGGCTCCGCGGCCACGAACCGCACCCACTGCGCGAGACCCCGGAGTTGCTCCAAGAGCTTGCTCACGCGCAGCGCCGCCACCAGCGCCTCGAGCGTCGATACGGCCCGGACTCTGCTCGGCACGTCTACGAGCAAGCCGAGCGTATCGTCCGGCACTGGCTGCTCAGTCGCTGGCACGTGGACTTGCAGATTCGCTGGGATCAGCGACGACGCAGCTTCGGCCTCAGCGAGCAGGTCATCGACGACGCCGAACTGCTCCTGGTGACCTATCCCGAGGCCGTCGCCCTGGCAGGCCTGCTCGCCTCCCCCTACTGGCTGTCACAGCTTGGCAGGCGTCGGCGCGACACCTGGAAGCCGTTCCTCGACGAGGCAGGCAGGCGGCTCGACATTTCCTATCCCGGTCACGTCGGGGCATCCGACCCGCTGGCCGGCTGGATCCTCGGTCGCACGCAGCGTGACCGTCGACGGCGGTCGCCCGACCCGCTCGAGCTGGCGGGCCTGCCCGAAAGCCTCATCTTCGCGCGCGACGAGCACGCGCCCTGACACGCCTGTGATCAAACCAGCTGGTGTCGTGGCATGATTGCCCGGTGAGCCACGTCGTCCTCGCCGCGATCTATGACGACCCCCAAGGCTTGATGCGTGCACGGATCGAGCCAGCCCTGCCCGTGCTCACCAGGCTGTTTGACGGCATCGCGGTGCAGGCAGGCCAAGCGGCTGATCCGGCCTCGCTGGCACTGCTGCGTTCAGCAGGGGCAGTGATCGGGGCTACGTGGCCTGCGACGGCTTGGAGTTTGAGTCCACGGATCGCTTTGCCGAGGAGGTCGCCGCGGCCGGAGGGGCGGAGGCGTGGAAGGCCCTGCTGGATGAGGACCCGCGTCAGTGGGCCCATCGCGTGGAGGGCGCCCGGCAACAGGTCACGGCCATGCGCGCCGTCAGCACCGGGAAGCAGCCAGGCGACCACAGCAGGCCGGACGGGAACGCAACCCTCTGAGCAGCTGCCCATCAGTGGCCAACCTCGTTGAGCCGACATCGAACTGGCTGGCTCAGTCAATCTGACCAGCCGCAGGCCAGCGGCCTGCCTCTGGCCACCTTTCTTGAGTCCTCACACCGGTTGTGGCGTCTCATCGAAGCTGATGTGTCTCAGGGAAGTTGATGTGCGATCTGATAGATCTGATATGTGTCTCAGGGAAGCTGCGGTGGGCGGCGCTGGGTCTCCATTCCGCCGTGCGATCGGCTGTCAGACCGTGCGATCCTGCTGCGTGTCAGCCAGGTGGACCCTGAGCGTAGCCGTCACGCATGGATCTCCCTGGTTCCTTTCCTACAGAGGTGCCGGCAGGCACAACCTGCAGGCGCTGCAGGGTGGCTCGTCGCCTCGCTGCAACCGCCGACGCGGCGCTGCGCGACGAACCGCGGGAGCAGGAGTAGAACACGTGAAGTACGCGGTCGTGCACGGCAGGGCGCCCACCGGGCTTGGGTGTGGGGATCAGTGGCGCAAGCAGCGCCCACTCCCCATCGGTGAGGCCGGTGGCGTAACGGTGAGGCGGCGGAGTCATCAGCAGGCTCCTTGCAGGACAAGGGACCCAGTAGAGCGCCGCAGCCTACAGCCCTTTCAGACACCCTCTAGCTCAGTTGGTCAGAGCAGGCGGCTCATAACCGCCCGGTCGCAGGTTCGAGGCCTGCCAGCCCCACAGAGCCAAGACAAGCGAGCCGTCGGCTCATCGCCGGCGACGCAGCAGCTTGGTCATTCCACCTGCTTCCACGTGCCCCGCTGAGCATAACGCTGGTTGGGTGAGGGCTGGCGCGGTGGCCGGCTGCCCCGTCTCCAGTTCGAGCTGGACAGAGTCCTGGCGTGCTGGGAGCGCATCGCGGTGGGTGGCCTGGTGTGGGTAGAACTGCGTATTCCCCGGTGGGTGGCTCCGCGCGAGTTGGTAGTGAAAGCGCAGCGGAGGGGGATGAGGATGGGGGGCCATCGGGCCAGGGCCGGGTCGGCGGCCGGGCGGCCGGCCGGCCCGCGCCCGATCCATGCCGTCGAGCGCTTCGACGAGTTCTACCTGCGGGAGTACCCGGCCACGGTCACGTTGGCGCTGGCCCTGTCGGGCAGCCGCCTGGTCGCCGAGGACCTCGCCCAGGAGGCGTTCCTGGCCGCCTGGCGGCAGTGGTCACGGATCGGCGGGTATGAGCAGCCGGCCGCCTGGGTCCGCCGGGTGGTCGCCAACCTGGCCACCTCCACCATCCGCCGGCGGCTGGCGGAGGCCCGCGCGGTGGTCCGCATGGCGGCCGGCCGGCCGCCGGACATTCCCGAGCCGTCGGCGGCGACGGCCGAGGTCTGGCGGGCGGTGCGGGCGCTGCCCCGCCGCCAGGCGCAGGTGCTGGCCCTGCACTACCTGCTGGGCTGCTCGGTAGGTGAGATCGCCACCATCCTGGACCGCTCGGAGCGGACGCGGCCCGTGCAGGGCTCACTGGGACGGGTCACTGCCAGCATCCCCGTGTGTGCCAGTCCCGCCGGGGTCGAGGCGGGCGGCGGGAGCCTGTGGGTGGCCTGCCCGGACGACGGGGTGGTGGTCCGGGTCGATCCGGCCAGCGGCCGGGTGCGCGCCAGGATCGCCGTGAGCGGGGCGCCGGGAGGGCTTGGCGTGGGCGCGGGGGTGGTCTGGGTCGCCCTGCAGGACCGGGACGTCCTGGTGCGCATCGACCCGGCAACCGACCGGGTCACCGCGGGGTTCGCCGGCCCCGCCTACGGGTCGAAGGTCGACTTTGGCATGTTCCACGAGTTCGTCAAGGTGCCGCACCGGATTGGGGTGACCGCCCAGGCACTGTGGGTGCCGGATGTGCCGGCCGGCACGATCGTGCGGATCGACCCGGTGACCGGCGCCCGCGTGGCGGTCGTGCGGCTGCCCGACGCCGGCAAGCTGCTCCCGCCGGCCCCCGGCCACCTGCCCCTGGCCGTCTCGGTCCGCAACGGCATCTGGGCAAGCGACGTGCGCAGCGGCCTCGCCTTCAGGATCGACCCGGCGACCAATCGGGTCGTGGCCCGCCAGTGGATCATCGTCCCGGACGGACTGACCGCCCTAGGCGACGACGCCGACTGGGCGCAGAACGGGGCGGAGGGCGGTTGGGTGCTGCGCCGGGTCGACCTTGGCAGCGGCCACGCGCTTGGCACCCTGCCCGTTGGCCGGCGGGTGGGTGGCGTGGCCCAGGCAGGCGGGGCGACTTGGCTGACCGTGACCGACCAGGGCGTGCTGCTCCGGGTCGATTCCTGACTAACAAAGGAGCCGATCGACCATGCTTCGACGCCGCGCGCTCGTGCTGGTGACGCTCGCTGCGCTCGCTGCGGCGTGCTCGTCTTCTGGCGGATCCTCAGGGCCAGCCTCGACCGGCCCTGTCTGGACGGGCCGAGCCACCAGCTCTCACACCAGTTCCCCCAGCCGGCTGCCTTGCGCTCGATGGACTCGGTGCTGCCGCGGTCGGAAGGCAGCGCTCAGCTTGCATGCACGAACCTGCACAGTCGGCACTCGCAGAGGGGGGATCGCCGTGCGGCGACAGCGGGTCGGCTTGTGCCAGGCCGATCCTGCCCGATCTCGCTCCCCGCCGCCATCGGTACTGCCACGACCGGTTGCCGCGAGGAG
>JBKPDO010000234.1:0-20047 GCA_046727955.1 bacterium
GCGAGCGGGCGGACCCGGCCCTGCCCAAGCCCGACGAAGACCGGGAAGGTGTGCAGCGCGTGGCTGAGGTGGTCGAGCATGTGATCGCCGCGCCCGAAGATCATCCCGGGCTTGAGCACGGTCCATTCGAGCCTGGAGGCGTGCATGATCTCCTCGGAGGCGGCCAGCACCCGCTCGAGCGTGCCGGGCACGCGCCGGTCGAACAGCAGCAGCGGGTCCAGGTTGCCGTCGCCGGCGTGGAACATGTTCACCGCCCCAGGCCGGTCCCGGTCCGCTCACCAGTCGCCATCCGATACCTCTCCGACCCGCCCCCGCTTTGCCGCTCCAGCCGGCTCTCAAGGCTACTGTAGGTGGCGCGTGACCGACCCGGTCGGCGATCATCGGCCCGGTGGACGGCGGTGAGGTCCTCCAGGCGGCCGGCGAGCGGGAGCCGAGCACGATGGACACGAGGGCGGCTGGGATGACGTTTCCTGGCGCCTCGCGCTGGCGCTTTCCTGACCCGTCCACGGCGGACGAGGACGGCGTGGTCGGGTTCGGCGCCGACCTCCAGCCGGACACCCTGATAGACGCCTACCGTCAGGGAATCTTCCCCTGGCCTCACCCGGGGGTGCCGCTGCCCTGGTTCTCGCCCGACCCGCGCGGCGTCATCCCGCTCGACGGGCTGCGGGTGTCCCGCTCGCTGCGCCAGCGGCTGCGCCGCTGCGGTTTCCAGAGCACCGTCGACCGGGACTTCGCGGCGGTCGTGGCGGGGTGCGCCGAGCGCCACCGAGTCGAGGGCACCTGGATCGTGCCGGAGATGCAGGCGGCCTACTTTCGCCTGCATCGGCTCGGCCAGGCCCACAGCCTGGAGGTGTGGCAGGGCGACGAGCTGGTCGGCGGCCTTTACGGGATCGGGGTCGGCGCCGTGTTCAGCGGCGAATCGATGTTTCACCGGGTCAGGGACGCCTCCAAGGTGGCGCTGGTCGACCTGGTCGCCCGGCTGGCCGAGGCGGGCGCCTGGCTGATCGATGTCCAGCTGGTCACCCCGCACCTGGCCAGCATGGGCGCGCGTCCAATGCCGCGCCGGGACTTCCTGGCGCTGCTGCGCCGTGCGCGCGACCTGCCCGTGCACCTGCCGGCGGAGCGGCGCCCGGTCGCCCGCCTGGCGCCACCGGGCTCCCGCTTGCCCGCCGGCCATGCGGGCTCGTCGTAACAGAGCGGGCGCATCCACCGGCGTAACCTGATCGCCCGGGGTGTGGTGCCGGGAGAGGGGCGGTCGGAGTGAGCGGAGACGTGCTGGAGGCGCTGGCCGCGGCGCGCCGCGCTGGACGGCCGGTGGCGATGGGGACCACCGTGCGGACCGAGGGGGATCCGCCGTCGGCGCCGGGCAACCGGGCGCTGTTCGGGCCAGACGGTGCGCTACTGGCGGGGACGATCGGCTGCAACGGCCTGGACCGCCGCGCCGGTCTGGACGCCGGCGAGTTGCTCGGGTCGGGCACGCGCTCGGCCATCCGCCGCTACAGCAGCTTCGAGGGCGAGCCGGGCGAGGGCGTGGTCGAGGTGTTCCTGGAGGCCTTCGGCGGCAGGCCTGGGCTGCTGGTCGGCGGCGGCGGCCCGGTGGCCGACGCGCTGGCCGCCATCGGCGAGGTGGTGGGCCTCGCCGTGCGGGCGGAGCCGCCCGGCTCGGACGGGTTCGCCGCCGCGGCGGACGGGCTGGGCCCGAGGGACGCGGTGGTCTTCGTCGACCACGACGACCCCGACCTCGTGCCGGCGCTCACCAAGGTGCTCGGCGGCCAGATCGGTTACGTCGGGGTGATGGGCAGCAGGCGCCACACCCCGGGATTCGTCGCCAAGCTGCGCGAGGCCGGCGTCGACCTCGGCCGCCTGCACAGCCCGACCGGGCTGGACCTCGGCGCCAGAGTGCCGCCGGAGATCGCTCTGTCGATCCTGGCGGAGGTCATGGCCGTGACGAGGGGCCGCCCCGGCACCAGCCTCAGCATCGTCGAACGCGGCGCGTAAGCCTGGGGCTGTGCCTGGGTTGTCCCTAGGCGGGTGAGCGGCGTTCTCCCGGCCCTGCCGGACCGCTAGGAAAAGGCCCCGAGTCAGCACCGGCGCGGCACCGGCGGAACCTCGGGGCCCTTCACCCCCCGAACGGCACCCGCTGATCCGCCCTGAGGGGGCGGACCCAGACCGCTGAAGCGGCCGGCGACCGGCCCCTGGCGGTCGCGCCCCGATCTCTGGGAGGGACCGCGGCGCATGGCCCGGCGCCACCACGCCCGACCTTGCCGTTCCCCGGCACGGGAGCTACGGCCTTGCAACCATGCCGGTGCAACGGACTCTGCCAGACTGATCACTTCGTAGTCAATCCCCGATCCGTCGGTTTTGCCTGATGGCATGAGGAGAACCGACCAGATCGCCCGCGCCGGCATAGCGCCCGTTCGGCGCTGCCGAGCAGGGCGAGGAGCGCAGCCGGCGCGCGATAGGGTGGTGGCGCCGGCCGCTTGGCGCTCCGCGACCGGCGACCGCCGCCGCCGCAGCGCCTTCAGGAGGACACCGGTGTCCCATGATCCACTTCGCTTGCATGACGTGGTCCGCGACGAGCTCGAGCAGCGGCGCGCCAGCGGCCACGACGTCGCCAGGGTCGAGGGGGAGGTGGAGCGGGCGCTCGAGAACGGCTCGGGCAGCGCGCTGCTGCGGGCGCTCTGGTCGGTGGAGCAGACCCAGCGGCGGCCTGACTGGCCCTACCGGGAGCCGTCGGGCTGGAACGAGATCCGCGGCCAGCTGCCGCCCGCGCCGGACCTGCCATCGCTCAGGCTCGACCAGTGGGGCCTGCTCGAGCGCCTGCAGGCCGCCTGGCAGGGGCGCGCCGCCGGCTGGCACCTGGGCACGCCGGCCAAAGGCTGGAGCCACCGCCAGATCCCACTCGACTACACCCTGCTCGGACTGCGCGTGCTGGAGACCTACGGGCTCGAGCCCAGCACGGAGCAGGTGGCCGAGCAGTGGCTCGAGCACCTGCCCATCCTTCAGGTCCACACCGCCGAGCGGGCGGCCTACCGCAACCTGGTGCTCGGCCTGGAACCGCCGGCGACCGCCGCCTGGCGCAACCCGTACCGCGAGTGGATCGGTGCGCAGATACGCGCCGACGCGTGGGGCTACGCATCTCCCGGCGACCCGGCCGCGGCGGCGGCGCTCGCCTTCCGCGACGCGCGCCTGTCGCATACCGCCAACGGGATCTACGGCTCGCTGTGGACCGCGGCGTTGCTGGCGGCGAGCTTCGTCACCGTGGATCTGCGCAGTGTGGTCCAGGCCGGGCTGGGGCAGATCCCCACCCGCTCGCGGCTGGCCGAGGGGCTGCGCGAGGTGCTCGCCCTGCACGCCGAGGGAGCGGACTGGCCGGTCGCGCTTGGGCGCGTCCGCGAGCGCTGCTCTGGCTACCACTGGATGCACGCGGTCTGCAACGCGGCCGTGGTCGCCGCCGCGCTGCTGTGGGGTGGGGGCAGCTTCGAGCGCACCGTCGACCTCGCGGTGCAGGGCGGCTGGGACACCGACTGCAACGGCGCCACAGTCGGGTCGGTGATCGGCGCCATGCACGGGCTCGGTGGGCTGCCGGCGCGCCTGGTCGACCGGCTCGGCGACCGTATCCGCGGCGCCGTCCTCGACACCGGCGGCGTGCCCGCGGCGGACCTCGCCGAGCGAACCTACGCCGTCACTCGAGCCGCGCTGGGGCGTTGACAGGAGAGGTCCCACGAACCACGAACCCGCGCAGTTCGCGTGAGCTCGCGCTAAGCCGCGCTAAGCCCCGGCGCCAGGGCGGTGGCGGGCGCGGAAGGCGGCCACGCTCTCGCGGTGGGCGCAGACTTCCGAGCAGAAGCGCTTGCGGCGGTTCTTGGACATGTCGACGAAGGCGTCCTGGCAGCTCGAGGAGGCGCAGATGCCGAGCCGGGCGACGCCGTAGTCGCACAGCACGATCGCCAGCCCCATGGCGGTCGCCGCCGTGAGCCGCTCGGCCAGTCCGGCTCCGGCCGGCTCGAAGTGCAGGTGGGGGTTCCCGTCGTGAGCGCGCACCCGGGGCGTGGCGCCGCCGCGCTCCAGCAGGAGGTTGATCCGGTCCGCGGCGATGCGGGCGTCAGCCGCGGCGAACACCTTCCGCAGCTCGGCGCGAAGCTCGCGCACCCGGGCGAGGTCCTCCCGGTCCGCGCGTGCGTCGTAGTCGTGCGCGCGGAGGAAGGCGCGCAGCGACGCGAGGTCCGCAAGCTGGTCCCAGCCGCTCACCGGCTGCAGCGTGTTCACCAGGTCGACCGCCAGCCGCACCGGTAGGTCTGTGTAGTGAGTGAAATTCATTGGACGGGTCACTCGAGGTCCAGTAGGGGGGTGGCGGCGGCGAGGCGGCCATGCGCCCAGGAGCGTTCGTCGTGCCGGGACGTTCACGCACGACCGGCTGTCCAGGCCATCCCCCCGAGCCTGGTCAGCCCTTCCTCGCCGCCGCCAGCCGGCGTCCCCGCCCCGCCCCGCGTCGGCGGCTCTTCGTCGCCGCCCAGAGCGGTAAGCGGTGGTATCCGACCGCCGCGCTGTCTTGGCCCGCGCCCATGAAACGACAGACCCACCGAAATACAAGTCTCATCTTGAGACAGCAGAATCCAGAGCCGTATGCTTTGCCCCGGCTCTCGCTGTTTGGGAACCCAACGCCACCCGGTCTCGACGAGGGTTCATTTGAGGGAGGCGACCGGGATGGTGGACTCCTACGTGGACGTGGCAGCGCGGATCGCACTGGCCCGCGAGCGGTTCCTGAGCGCTGGCGAGGAACGCGAGGGCGACGTCCGCGAGTCGATCCTCGCGCGCCGGCGCCGAGCAGCGGTGGGTGCCGCTGCCCGGCCTGGCCGGGCGGAGCCCGGTGTGGCTCGAGGCCCGGCAGGCGGCGGTCGCGGCATGCCAGCAGGGGGCGTGGCTGCTGCTGGTGGGTGAGCCGGGCGTCGGCAAGCTGGCGCTGGCCCGGGCCGTCCACCACCATTTCCTCGCCGCTGAGCGGGTACACGTGCTGGACGCGGCCGATACACGGGACGGCGACGCCGCGGCCTGGCTCGCGAACGTGCGGCTGGAGCTGGCCGAACCGGCCGGCACGGTGGTGCTGTGCCATCTGGACCTGCTCGGTGCGACGCTGCTCGAGGCGCTCGCAGCCGCCCTCACCGACGCGTGGCAGCGGCCCTCGCCATGGGTCGTCGGCACTCTGGCCGCCGGCGCGACCGTCGACCATACGCTGGGCCTGGTGCTCGGGCAGCTCCCCGCCTCGGTGACGGTCCCGCCGTTGCGCTACCGCATCGACGACCTGGGCGACCTGGTGTCGGCCTTGCTGGAGCGACAGGCCGCCTCCAGGAGCGCCGGCTGCAGCTCTGAGGCCCTGCGGACGCTGCTGCGCTGTGAGTGGCCTGGGAATATCGCCCAGCTGGAGGATGTGCTGCGCCGGGCACTGGCGCCGCGCCGCGGCAGCGGCCCGATCCGGCTGGAGGACCTCCCCGTGGATTGCCGTGCGGTCACTCGGCGGATGCTGACCCGCTGGGACTGGATCGAGCGCGACGCGATCGTCAACGCGCTCGCCGAGGCCGAGGGCAACCGCTCCAGGGCCGCCGCCAGGCTCGGCATCTCCCGCGCCACCATCTACCGCAAGATCAGCGCCTTCGGCATCCGCCTCCTCTGACCCAGCCCCCCGCCCCAGTGAACCTTGTCGGGTGCGGATGGCCCCGGATCGGGCCCTGCTCACACTCCAGGCTTGCGTTCTGGAGCATCTAGATATATCGTCGAGACATCGAAATCGTACGACGATGAATGCGAGGTGAGTGCGATGCAGGTACGAGACGAGATGCCCGTGCCCTCGCCGGAGCGGCGAGGAGGTCATTCCGGCCGAGAGGGTCACCCTGGCCGAGAGGGTCACCCTGGCCGGGGAGGTCGCCCTGGCCGGGGAGGTCGCCCGCGGGTGGCCCGGGCGATCCGAACGGCGATGGCCGGCTGGACCGCCATGGCGGGCGATGAGCGCCCGGGTCGGGGGGGATACGGACGGGACTTCCCGTTCGGCGGACAAAGCGGCCGTGGTGGCCGCGGCGGGCATGGTGAGCACGGAGGCCGCGGCGGCCGCGGCGGCCGCGGCGGCCGCGGCGGCCGTGGTGGCCGTGGTGGCCGCGGAATGGGAGGGCCCGGCTTCGGTGGGCCCTCGTTCGGGCCGCTCGGCTTCGGCGGGTTCCGTCGTGGACCTAGAGTGCGTCGCGGGGACGTCCGCGCCGCCGCCCTGGCCCTGCTGTCCGAGCAGCCGCTGAATGGCTACCAGATCATCCAGGAGATCGCCGAGCGCAGCGAAGGCGTGTGGCGGCCGAGCCCCGGGTCGGTGTACCCCGCCCTCCAGCAGCTCGAGGACGAGGGGCTCGTCCAGTCCGTCGAGCGGGACGGGCGCCGTTCCTTCGAGCTGACCGAGGCTGGCCGCGCCCACGTCGAGGAGCACCGCGAGGAGCTCACGGCCCCGTGGGAGGCCGTGGCCGGCACCGTCACCGACGAGCTGCTCGAGCTCCGCGAGCTGGGAATGCAGCTCGCCATGGCCTTCGTGCAGGTGGCGCAGGCGGGCAGCCCAGCGCAGATCGCCGAGGCACGCCGGGTCCTGATCGACGCCCGCCGGGCCCTGTACCGGATCCTCGCCGAGAGCGACCCGAACGAGGAGGAATGAGCTTGGAGACGAGCAGTGGGCCGGTGGTCTCCGTGCGCGGCCTGGTGAAGCGCTACGGCGACGTCGAAGCCGTCCGCGGCATCGACTTCGAGGTGGCGCCGGGGGAGACCTTCGGGTTCCTCGGACCCAACGGCGCCGGCAAGTCCACCACCATCAAGATCCTGTGCACTCTGCTGCAGCCGACCGCCGGGACGGCGCAGGTCGCCAGCTATGACGTGGTCGCCAAGCGGGACGAGGTGCGCCGCAACCTCGGCCTGGTCTTTCAGGAGACCACGCTGGACGGCTACCTGACCGCCGAGCAGAATCTGCGCTTCCACGCCGAGCTGTACGGCGTCCCCCGCGCGGTCGTGCCGCAGCGGCTGCGCCAGGTGCTCGACATGGTCGGTCTGTGGGAGCGGCGCTCCAGCCTGGTGGAGACATTCTCCGGCGGGATGAAGCGCCGCCTCGAGATTGCCCGCGGCCTGCTGCACTCGCCCAGGGTGCTGTTCCTCGACGAGCCCACCGTGGGACTGGACCCGCAGACCCGCAGCGCCATCTGGCGCTACATCGAGGAACTGAAGCGCCGCGAGGACATCACCATCTTCCTCACCACGCACTACATGGACGAGGCCGAGCACTGCGACCGCATCGCCATCATCGACGCCGGCCGCATCGTCGCGCTGGACACGCCGGACGCGCTGAAGGAAAGCGTCGGCACCGACCGGGTCCAGATCAAAACGGCGGACGACCCGGGCGCCATCGAGGCCCTGCGGGACTCGCTCGGCATCCAGGCGGCGATCCACGAGGGCTCCGTCACGTTCGCCGTGGCCGGCGGGGAGCATTTCGTGCCGCGCCTGTTCACCGAGCTCGGCCTGCCCATCCACACGGTCAGCGTGTCCAGGCCGTCACTCGACGACGTCTTCATGGCCTACACCGGCAGCACGATCCGCGACGCCGAGGCGTCCGACGGGGACCGCACGCGCAGCCACCCGCTGGTCGCCGCGGCCGCGAGGAGGTAAGCCGATGACCACCACCCCACTCGCACCGTCCCTCGAGGTGGCCCGCGTGCGCCTGCCCGCGCGCGGGCTGCGGCAGGACCTCCGCGCGATCAAGGTGGTCTGGCAGCGCGAGCTGATCCGCTTCCTGCACGACCGCATCCGCATCGTGACCGCCCTGCTGCAGCCGGTGCTGTTCCTGTTCGTGCTCGGCGGCGGGCTCCAGTCGCTGACCTCCGGGGCGACCCAGGGCACCAGCCTCAGCACCGTGATCTTCCCCGGTGTACTGGCCACCACCGTGATGTTCACCGCGATATTCTCCGCTGTGACGATCGTCTGGGACCGCGAGTTTGGCTTCCTGCGCGAGATGCTGGTCGCGCCGGTCCGCCGGGGCGCCATCGTGGTCGGCAAGTCGCTCGGCGGCGCCACCGTCGCGAGCATCCAGGGCGTGCTCGTGCTCTGCCTCGCAGGGCTGGTCGACGTCCCCTACTCGCCGGCGCTGATGCTCGCCCTGCTCGCCCAGCTCCTGCTGCTCGGCTTCACCCTGACCGCGTTCGGGATGGCGATCGCCGCCCGCATCCGCAAGGTGCAGTCGGTCATGGGCGTCATGCAGATGCTGCTGATGCCGCTGATGTTCCTGTCCGGCGCGCTGTTCCCGCTGGCCAACCTCCCAACGTGGCTGCACGTCCTGACCCACCTCAACCCGCTGACCTACGCCGTGGACCCGATGCGCCACGCGGTGTTCGACCACCTCCACGTGAGCGCCGCCGCCCGTCAGGCGCTGGACGCGGGCATGACGTGGTGGGGCTGGCGGGTGCCGACCCTGCTCGAGGTGGGCATCGTCGCCGTCACCGGCCTCGTCATGCTCGCGGTCGCGACCATCAGGTTCCAGCGGGCCGAATGAGTCAGCGAGGCTCGAGGAGCAGTGTCGCGCCGGCCGCCTCCTCGCTCAGCAGCGATTGCACGTACGGGCTTTGCCCGTACTTGGTGGCGTAGGCGCGCGTGACCTCTTCCCGGAGGCGCTCGTCAGCGACCGGCTCCGCACGAACCGGGTGAGCGTGCGCCCGGTCTCGGACCTCGCCGTCGGGATTGGCGCGCAGCCGCCGGTACCAGCCGCCCCGTACGCCGCGCATCGACCGCACGAAGACGTCGTCGCCCGCCTGCACGACCCACACAATGGTGGACCCGGTGGAGCCATCCGGGCGCCGGAAACCGATCCTGATCTCCTCCACGTCAGCGACATGCCGCAAGGCGTCAGCCGCCATCACGACTCACCTCCAGTGACCTCGGTGGCCTGCTCGCGCTCGCCGCAACCAGGGTCCCGACCGTACTCCAGCGCCATCAGGCGCGGCCAAGCCCGCGGCGGCGAGTCCATTTCACGTTCTACAGGTCCTGCCAGGCGGCCAGAACGCGGTCGATGTCGGGCCGGACCTGCTCGCGGGCGAGCTCGCGGGGCACGCCCGTCATCAGCAGCTCGTCGTAGCGGGTGTCCTCGTGCCGCACCGACGCGATAACCGCCAGCGTCACCGCCTGCTCGTCCAGCGCCCGCCCGGCCGCCGAGCGCCCGACCCGCCCGCTGCCACGAGTGCCGGCGTGGCGGGCGATCGCCTCGGCCCGCCGGCTGGGGCAGCCCGGAAACAGCCGCACGATCTCCTCCACCAGCCGACCCTCGAACACCACGTCCTGATCGGCGCGCCGCGCCCGGTCCCGCTCGCGGCGCCGGCTGCGCACGTCCTCGTCGGCAAGGCACTGCGCCTCCGCGGACTCAAGCGCCGCCTCCTCCACCAAGAGCCCCTGGCGTTCGTAGCGCTTGCGGGAGCGGCTAAAGCGGACTACCACCGCCGACAGGCGGCTCGACTTCTTGGCGCGCCGACTCAGCGCGGCGTCGCCGGCCGGCAGGAACACCAGGTGACCCAGGTCCGCGCAGCCAAGGCACAGCGGCCATGCGTCCTCCATGAACAGAAATGAGGCCGAGCCGCCGCAGCCGGTGCAGGTCCATTCATTGAGCGGCTCGATGACCACCAGGTCGGGCGCCTTGCTCTGCCGCTGGGTCAGTCGTTTCCTGGCCGCCTCGGACAGGTCGGCTCGGGTCCAGTGCGTGCGCCAGGCACGCTCGCTGGCCTGGTCGCCGTCGGCCGTGAACCGTAGCGGTCGCCGGTCACGCGTGCCGGCCACGTAGGCAACCTCGCTCGGCTTGAGTCCCGTGCGTGCGGCCCAGCCGCGCAGCTGCTCCAGCGCCGCGGCCAGCTTGTCCGCACGCACCCCCAGCACGCCCTCCAGGTAGTCGACGCGGCCACGACGCCAGTCCTCGACCAGGCTCCACGGCAGCCAGCCAATCTCCCCGAGCACCTCGACGGGCGAGACCGACCCGGTCCGGGCCAGCACCGCCTCCGCGGCCGCGACGAGCCGGCGTTCCAGCTTCGACTGCGCCTGGCTGACGGCGATCACTTCCTTCGGCATGGCATGAAAGGATAGTGCCGCGCCGAGTGTGAGGCGATCCTTGCTCCCGGGCCGAAGATGACCTGCTCCGGTGGGGCGCACCGCACCGCCGTTGGTGGGTCGTTGCTGGCGCCGCAGTGAATTCCTTACACCTGTTCTGGTATCTTTCCACCATGGCGATGAATATCAAGGACCCGCAGACCGAGGCCCTGGCAGCCGAGGTCGCCGCACTGGCGAACGAGACCAAGACGCAAGCGGTCCGCACTGCCCTGCAAGAGCGCAAGGAACGGCTGCAGGCTCGTCAACGCCGGCGTCATCGCGCGGAGCGCCTTGATCGTTTCCTACAGGATGAGGCGTGGCCGCAGATCCCCGACGCCGCCCTTGGCAAGCCGATCCCCAAGGCCGAGCGTGAGGCGATCCTTGGCTACGGGCCGGAGGGCGTGTGATCGTCGACAGCTCGGCGGTCATTGCGATCCTGCTCAAAGAACCAGGCTACGAGCGCCTCCGGGATCGCTTGGCGGCTTCCGAGCAGGTCAGTATCGGGGCGCCGACCGTCCTGGAGAGCTCCATGGTGTTGTCCGCTCGGCTTGGACACGCCGGCAAGACACTGCTTGCACGGTTCCTACAGGAAGCCGAGATCGAGGTGGTGGAGTTCACGGCCGACCACTGGACGGTCGCGGCCGACGCCTTCATCGCCTACGGCAAGGGCCGGCACCGTGCGGGTCTGAACTTCGGCGACTGCATGATCTACGCCATCGCTAAGCTCGCGGGCGAGCCACTGCTTTGCCTAGGCGATGACTTCTCGGCCATCGATCTCGATGTTTCGTAGGCGACTGGACACGACTTCCCCTGGGACGGCATCATGCCGCCTTGTGAGGGGTAAGGTGCGGTGACAGGGAGGCAAGGCGTGTCGCAGGAGGAGTCCTTCGAGAGTGTGCTCGCCGCGACTGAGGAGCAGGCCGGCGCGACGCTTCGGGCCGCCGCCGCGGTGACTCGTGAGCTTCGCAAGGCCAAGGTGGCCGCGGCCGGTGGGCAGACGCGTGAGCTCCGGCGGGCGCTGGAGACGGCGCAGGGGCTGGCCGCCCACCTTGTCGATGCGGTCGGGACGCTGCGCTCGGGGTTCGAGTTCGACGAAAGCGAGTACTTGGCGTCCGGGTCGTACGCCAAGGAATTGCTGGCGGTGGCCGCTGCGCGCGGGGTCGACATGTTTGAGGAGGACGAGCGGCTGTTGTGCTACCCCTCGCTGGTGCGGGTCCTGCCCGACCAGGTCGCGCTGGACATCGACCGCAGGCGGGAGCGGCGTCTGCGCCCGTCGGTGGTGGTCGACCTGCTCGGAGCCGCGCAGAGCCGCGGGCCCCGGTTCCGGCCTGAGCCCTTCCTGGACTCTCTGCAGGCCGCCTACGAGCTCGTCGTCGCCAGGCAGGGCAAGAAGGCGGACGCGGTGGTGCGGCTGGTCGATGTCTGGGGGGTGCTCACATTGCTGCCCGGGCAGGGCAGGGAGTACACCAAGCAGGAGTTCGCCCGCGACCTGTACCTGCTCGACCAGAGCGGCGTGACGATGACGGCCCGCAGCGGGCGGCGGCTGCGCTGGAGCGCGAGCACCGGGACCAAGAGCGCCGGCGTGCTGACCACGGTGGCGCGTGGGGGCCAGCAGCAGCGCTACTGGGGAATCTCCTTCTCCCTGCCGGCTGTCGAGTCGGATGAGCCGCTGGCGCCATGAGGCCAGCGCGGCGCGTCGAGTCTGTGCCGGTGGTCGGTGCCGGGCTTGAGGTCGACCAGTATCTGGAGTTCCTCGGCAAGGAGTACCTGGCGGGCTTCATCCGCCACGGGGGCGCCGCGGTAAAGGTCGTTGTCGCCGGTGACGACGACGTCGCCGCACGGTTTCATGCCGGGCTAGCCGCCGACGCCAACGCCGAGGGGTTTGTGTACGCGACGGTCGACGCCGCCGCCACCCGGGCCCATCTGGCCGATCAGCTCTTCTTCGCCGTCGCCGGGCAGGTCGACTGGACCGCGCTGGCCGGGCGGGCGGTGTGGGCCGCCTACGATGCGGCCGCCTTCCCGGTGCCGGAGCCGCCGGGCGATCTGGCGGTGGCCGCTGTGGCTGCCTACCACGAGGTGGACGCTCGGGAGCTGTACCGCAGTGTGCGGCGTGCGCTGGAGCATGCGCTGCTCGGTGCGACCGGGCTCGCCCACGAGTTCCGGCTGGCGATGCTGCGGCTGTGCCAGGCCGAGCTGGACGTCGGCGAGGTTGACGTCGCGGAGCGCGACGCGGTGCTGGGTTGGCTGCGTGGCGAGCGGGTCGCGCTGGGGCTGCTGCGCCGGTCGCTGATCTACGGGCGGATCGGTCGCCACAGCGCGCAGGCGATGCTGACCTCGCTGGCGAGCTGGCTGGCACGGCTCGGGTATGGAGGGGTGGTGCTCGACATCGACCTTGCCCGCCTAGCGGTGGGGCGCCGTCCGCCGGTCGAGCAGCGCGAGGGGGTCTACTACTCCAAGGCAGCCGTCCTGGACGCCTACGAGGTGCTGCGCCAGCTCATCGACGCCACCGACGTACTGTCGGCGGCGATGGTCGTGGTGGTGGTCCCGCCCGAGCTGCTCACCGACGAAGTGCGTGGCCTACCCGCCTACAGCGCGCTGCACCTTCGCGTCGCCGACGAGGTGCGCGACCGGCGCCGGCCCAACCCGTATGCGGGTCTGATCCGGCTGGAGGCGAGGCTGGAGGCGGTGGCGGTCCGGTGACCGAGCTGCGCACCGCGGTGAGCGGGCACGACCAGGTGGCAGCGCGGCGGGCGGTGGAGGCGCTGCGCTCCGGCGTGCCGAGCCGGGCCGCGGTGGCGGCGCTGGGCTCGGCTCAGACCGAGATCGAGGATCGCTTCGCCGGGCTGCTCGAACAGGCCCACGACCGCTCCGTCGGGGCGCGGCACCCGGCCGGCCTGCTGCTTGGTGGTGGCTTCGGCTCGGGCAAGAGCCATCTGCTGGAGCATCTGGCGCAGCTGGCGCTGGAAGCGGGGTTCGTGGTCGGCAGGGTAGTGGTGAGCAAGGAAACGCCGCTCTACGACCCGGTCAAGGTGTTCCGGGCGGCGGCGGCCAGCGCTGTCGTCCCTGGCGGGCACGGGCCGGCTTTGGTCGAGGCGGCGGCGAGCCTGGATCCCGGCACGCCCGCCCACGCTGACCTGTGGCGCTGGGTGAGCTCCCAGGGTGCCGGTCTCAACGAGCGGTTCGCGGCGACGCTGCTGCTGTTCGACCGGCTCGGCGCCACCGATGGGGAGCTTGCCGACGCCATCGTTCGCTTCTGGTCGGGTGACCCGATCAAGGTGGCGGAGGTGCGCCGCCGCCTGCGGGAGACTGGCGAGGCCCGCTACGCGCTGCCGGCGGTGCCCGCCCGCGAGCTGGCGCGCCAACGGTTCCGCTTCGCGACCCGGCTGATGGTCGCAGCCGGCTATGCGGGCTGGTTGGTGTTGTTCGACGAGGTCGAGCTGATCGGGCGGTACTCGGTGCTGCAGCGCGGCCGGTCCTATGCGGAGCTGGCCCGCTGGGTGCGCGGTGCACACGACGATCCTGGGCTGCCGCTGGTGGCGGTCCTGGCGATGACCGACGACTTCGAGGCGGCGGTGCTGTCGGGCAAGAACGACCGGGAGCTGGTGCCGTCCAAGCTGCGCGCCAAGCAGACGCTGGAGTACGACGAGCTCGCCGGCTTGGCCGAGGTGGGCATGCGGGCGATCGACCAGGACATGCTGCTGCTGGCGCCGCCTGACGACGCCGAGCTCGACCGCGCCTACGCGCGCCTCAAGGAGCTGCACGGCGAGGCGTTCGGCTGGGACCCACCTGACGTGGCTGGCCTGGAGCGATTGGGCACGACCAGGATGCGGCAGTACGTGCGGGCCTGGATCAACGAGTGGGACCTGGTCCGGCTCGACCCGGAGTTCGCCCCGCAGACCGAGGTGGTCGACCACGCCCTGGACGGCGCCACCGCCTACCGCGAAGACCCCGACCTGGAGGGGACCGCTCCCGAGCGCCACGCCGACGACAGCACCTGAGCGTCAGGGTTGGGCCAAGTGGCGCTCACACCCTTCGAAACGTTGGGCGAGCGCCCAGGCGATCGGCCGGGCGCGGTGTTGGGACGGTCGCTCAGGCGTCGCGCAGCCGCAGCAGCAGCCCGCCGGCGAGGAGCGCCGCCGCGGCCCATGCGGCGAGCACGCCGAGACCCGCCCATGGGCTGATGGGCAGGCCGCGGAGGTTGGTGGTGGCCTGGATGGCGAGCCCGGCCGTCATCGGCCCGAGCTGCTTCAGGTGGCGCTGCCAGTGCGGGTCGGTGACCAGCTGGGCGATGATCGGGAAGAGGTAGAGCAGGCCGAGCACGACCCCGATGGCCGCCGCGGAGTCCCGCACGGCGGTGGCGGCGCCGAGGCTGAGCAGGGCGATCAGCGCGAGGTAGAGGACTGAGCCGGCGGCGGCGGGCAGCGTCGGCCCGTCGGCCCGGCGAACGCGCCCACGAGGCTCTGCTCGATGGACAGGCGCGGCCAGGCGGTCGAGCAGCTCGGCGCGTCCGACCAGCGGGGCACCGGCCGGCGATGGGGCCGGTCCGAGGCCGCTTGGGCGCGGCTGCGGTGCTGGGATGTCCAGCTGGATACGGTCCAGGCGGGTGCCATGGGGGACCAGCAGCTGGACTTGGAGGTTGCCGTAGCGGATCGCGGTCATGGTGGGTCCTCCAACGCCTGGACCGGTCGGCGCACTAGCAACCCCTTAGACGTCGTTTCGCTCCCTTCGGCTGTCTGGGTAAGGCCGAGAGATGTGGCGGGCTTGTGCGATGGAGGAGATAGCGGCGGCCCTGCACGCGCTCTGCGGTGAGCCGGCCGCGAAGCTGGCCTCGCCGACGGCGGATCGTGGCGTCGGCTTGACCTTCCAGCCGCTGTCAGGTCCAGACTCGAAGCATGGACGAGAACGACCGGGTGCTGCTGACCATAGGACAGTTGGCGCGTCGTAGTGGACAGTCGGCACGCACGATCCGGTTCTGGTCGGATGCGGGTGTGCTGATGCCGGTGGGGCGCTCCGGCGGCGGTTACCGGCTCTACGACGCGGAGGGTGTCGCCCGCTTGGAGCTGGTGGCCACCCTGCGGGAACTGGGACTGGGACTGGCGGACGTCCGGCGCGTGCTGGACGAGCAGGCCAGCGTCGCCGAGGTGGCCGCCGCGCACGTCCAGGCGCTGGATGTGCAGATCCGCATCCTGCGGCTGCGCCGTGCGGTGCTGTCCACGGTGGCCAGACGTGGCCCAAGCACGGAGGAGATGGCGCTGATGAACCGGCTGGCGCGGCTGTCCGCGCGCGGACGCAAACAGCTTGTCGATGGCTTCCTGGATGGGGTGTTCGGCGGCATCGACGCCGCCCCGGGCCTCGAAGACCACTTCCGGCAGGCAATCCCGGACCTGCGGACGACCCCAGTCCCGAGCAGGTGGACGCGTGGGTGGAGCTGGCCGAACTCCTACAGGATCCGGCCTTCCGCCGCCGTGCGCGGGCGTTGGCGCAGTACAGCGCCGCGCAGGTGGGACCGGGCGGCGCCGGCGAGGACGCGACGTTGGACGCCACCGGCTTCGCCGTCCGGGTCGCCGAGCGTGCGGGAGCGGCGCTTCGCCGTGGGGTGGATCCGGCGTCGGCTGAAGCCGCTTAGGTGCTGTCGGACATCCTCGGGCACGGTCCCGCCGCCCGCCAGTGGGCGCAACGGCTGCTGGAGCTGGAGGACGTCTTCACCGATCCTCCGGAACGGTATTGGCAGCTGGTGGCCGTCATCAACGGCTGGCCGCCGTTCCCCAGCGACGTTCCCGATCTCGACCAGGTCACCGAGGCACTGCGCGCACATGCCTGGGTCATCGCGGCGCTGCGGGCGCACGGCTGAGGGGGACCACGTGGTTGCGATCGCTGTGCGCGGGTTGAGCAAGCGTTTCGGGTCGGTGCATGCCGTGGACGGGCTGACCTTCGAGGTCCCCTCAGGGAAGGTGACCGGCTTCCTGGGTCCCAATGGGGCGGGCAAGACGACCACCCTGCGCATGATACTGGGGCTGGTGCGCCCGACCGCGGGCGAGGCGTTGATCGGTGGCCGACGCTACGACCAGTTGACGCGGCCGCGCCGGATGGTGGGCGCGGTGCTGGAGGCCGGCGGCGTGTATCCCGGCCGGCGGGGACGTGACCACCTGCGCGTGGGGGCCCAGGTGATCGGGGTGCCCGACAGCCGGGTGGACGAGGTGCTGGAGCAGGTGGATCTGCAGGCCGCCGCGAACCGGCGGGTGGGTGGCTACTCGCTGGGGATGCGCCAGCGGTTGTGCCTGGCCGAGGCGCTGCTGGGCGACCCGCAGGTCCTCGTCCTTAACGAGCCCGGCAACGGTCTGGACCCCGCCGGCATGGCGTGGCTGCGCGGCCTGCTGCGCCGCCTGGCCGGAGGGGGGCGGACCGTCCTGGTGTCCAGCCACGTGCTGGCCGAGGTGGCGCAGACCGTCGACCGGGTGGTCATCGTCCACCAGGGCCGCCTGCGGTTCGCCGGGACGCTGCCGCAGCTTGCCACGTCGGTGGTGTCGGTCCGGACCGCCCAGGCGGTGCGGCTGCGCGCCGCCCTGCTCCGCAACGGCCGCCACGTCGCGGTGACCGGCGACACCACGCCTGATGTGCGCGGCACCAGCGCCGAGGAGATCGGCCGCATCGCCGCCGACGAGGGGGTCACGCTGTCGGGGCTGACCGAGGGCGGCACCTCGCTGGAGGCGGCCTTCCTCCGCCTGACCAGCGACGACCACCCACCCCCGCCGGACCAGACGCCGGCGCCCCTGGACGCGCTGAAAGGATCGGCACGATGACCGTCCTGCTCGGCAACGAGCTACTCAAGCTGCGGACCATCCGCAGCCCGTGGCTGCTGCTGGCCGCCGCGCAAGGCATCATCGTCGCCGGCATCAGCGCCATGATGACCGGAGCGGACCCCAACCAGGCCACCACGACCAGCATGGCGCTGGGCACACCCGCCGGGATGGTCTCGCTGTTCACCCTGGTGCTCGGCATCACCGCGGTGGCCGGCGAGTATCGGCAACGGACGATCACCAGCACGTACCTGGCCACCCCAGGCCAGCAGCACGAACGCAAACCACCGCTCCGAGTCCCTGTCCCAGCGCACCCCAAGCCGCCGGTAGCACGACAGCCACGACAACGTCCGCTCGACCCGCCACCGGTGCCGGCCCAGCCGGGTCGAGGACTCTACCCCACGCCGCGCGATCCGCGCGGTGATCCCACGCCGGCGCAGGTACGCCCGGTTGGCCGCATGGTCGTAGGCCTTGTCGGCGTCGACCTTGCCGGGCCGGCAGCGCCGCCGTCCCGACCGCGTGCCCGCCGTGCGCACCGCGGGCACGTCGTCCGGCAGTGCTTGGAACAGCAGGGTGTCGTTGACGTTGGCAGCCGTCACCGCCGCGGTCAGCGGCAGGCCGTGCCGCTCGCTGACCAGGTGAATCTTGGATCCGGGCTTGCCACGATCGACGGGATTTGCGCCGACGTGGTCCCCCCCGTTTGGCGCGCACGCTGGCGGAGTCCACGCTGGCGCGCGACCAGTCCAGCCGGCCGGCCAGCCCGAGGCGGTCGAGGACCTCAAGGTGGAGCTGGTCGAACACGCCGGCGGTGGCCCACTGGTCCAGGGGCGCCAGGCGGTGGATGCCGAGCCGCAGCCGAGCTCCTTGGCGGGCAGGAGGGCCCAGGGAGTGGAGGTGCGGGCCATGAACACCAGCGCGGCCAAGCAGTTGCGGTCGGGGATGGTGCGGTGCCGGCCGCCGTAGGGTGGGCGGGGTGGGGGTGGCAGCAGGGGTTCGACGAGCGCCCTCAGGTCGTCGGGGACGAGCTTCTCAACGAGGCTGGTCATGGCGCGGATCATGCCATATCCCACCAAGGGAGCGAAACGACGTCTTAGCTTGCGTTAACCCTTCCCGGTAACTTGGCTAGGTTGGGATGTGGCTGTTTGTGCCGCTGTTTACCGACGGGTGCCGGGTAGAGGTACGGCCCTTGGGGCGGCCGCAGCCATAGCGAGACTGCTGTGGGCTCCATCGTCTGGTGGACCACGGCAAGCAGCTCGGCGGTCAGCGTGTCCAGGTCGACCTGCTCGCGCAGGCGGACGCTGAACGCCTCGATGGTCTTGGCCGCGTCGTAGCGGCGCCGGTTGAAGCGCCGGTCGACCACCTCCTGGACCTGATGGCGGGCTGGCTGGAACACCGCCGCCACGGCCAGGGTCGCCACCGCCACGGCCAGGCTGGACCGGCCCCGCCCCAGCGCCTGCCCCAGCAGCAGGACCGCACCGGTGTAGCCGAGCCCGAGGATGGCGCTGAGCAGGCCGTAGACGATGGTGCGGTTGATGATGCGGTCGATGGCGTACAGCCGGTACTTGAAGATCGCGACCGCCACGGCCACCGGCATCGCGACCGCCGCCACCACCAGCACGGCCATCGCGATCTGGTCGGTGGGCAGGTTTGGATCGAAGCCGAAGAACTGCAGGCCCAAGCCGACCGGCACCAACGCGGTCGCGTAGGCGAACCACTTCAGCTGCTGGCGCGCCTGGCCGCGGGCGCTGCGCAGGCGCAGCAGCACCGACCCCACCGACGCGAGCAGGACCGCGAACAGCACGAAGAACGCCACCAGAAACAGCGGGGTCAGAATGGCCTGCAGGGCGGCACCGACCTGGGCGGGGCTGCGGATGCCGAGGTTGCCGATGGGACGGGGATCCGTAATCGCGGCCGGCACCAAGGCCGCGCCAGCCACCAGGCCCGCCCACAGCACCGCCCGCCAGCGGGCCGACGGCAGCCGGCCGTCGGGGAACAGCAAGAACAGCAGAGCGATCCCCAGCTCGAAAAGCAGCACCATCGTCACGTACAGCAATGCCATGGAGATAGCGGCGGGCAGCGACCCGGGATGGGCAAGCAGCCCGTAGGCGGCATAGCCGAAGCAGAACTGCTGCAGCGCCCAGACCAGCGCGGTCGCGCCCATGATCCAGCCGATCGGGTTGGCCGGGCGGCGCGCGGCCAGCAGCCCACCCGTCAGCGACCACACCCCGATCGCCGCCGACAGCGCCGCCTCGCCGGGCAGGCCCATGACGGGGTCCTCTGGTCGGCCGGCAAGTCGCTGCAGGACCAGCCCCGAGACCGTGAGCGCCACGTACAGGCCCGGGAGAAGCCAGGCGAAGCGGGCGCGACGCCCCGTGGTGACGCCGTTGGCTGCCAGGGGCGCGGACATGGAGCCTTGCCGGCTCACCGAGGATCCTTCGATGCGCGCGTGCGGCCTGGCCGCCGGCGACTCGGTCGGAATCTGTGGCTGTGGCCCTGCATGATGCGGCGACCTTCCTTGATTGAGCAGCCCTGGTTGAGCAGACCCCACGGGCCGGGCCTGTCCTGCTTCATTGACATCGACATGATGCGTTCTGGGCGTTCCCAGATCGTTACGAACTACGTTACGGAGCCACACACCGGGCAGTCAGCGCCGGTCGCCACCCTATGGTCTCTGGTGACCTACTCCGAGCGGGACTGGAGCGCCTACCTCGCCGCACGCGCCGATGACGCACGCCATGAAGAATCTGAGGCGGGACGAAGTCCCATCGCTCTCCTCAAGCCTCGAGGAGAGTGACCCGTCTTGCGAATCGCTGACTACGACCGAGGAGCAGCCCGGTTTTGTCGTAGGTGGCGGGTATCTTCGCCGAACCGATCACGGCACGGGTGAGGAAAGGAAGCCGCCATGCTGCGTGGCATCAGCACCGTGAACCTGTGGGCCGACGACCTGCCGGCGGCGACCCGCTGGTACACCCAGCTGCTGGGCGTCGAACCGTACTTCACCAGCGAGGCCGCCGGGCGCGGGCCGGGCTACGTCGAGTTCCGCATCGGCGACTACCAGCACGAGCTGGGCATCATCGACCGGCGGTTCGCCCCGCCCGGGCTTGCCGCAGGCC